>JAUXJP010000255.1 GCA_030624695.1 Candidatus Dadabacteria bacterium
GGGCCAGCATAAATGGGTTGTGCTGTGCAAGGCACGAAACACCGGTGCCGAGAATAATGTTTTTCGTATGTGCGAGGGCGTGTGCAAGAAATATATCCGGGGCAGGTATGTTTTCCCACTCAGCAGTAAAATGTTCGCCAACCCATGCTTCATGAAATCCTATTTTATCTAGAAATTTTATCTGTTCCAGGTCATCGGCCATGGTTTCATGCTGCTTTGACCCTAGGGGGTGCAGGGGCATCGTAAAAAAACCGAGCTTCATAAATTTCTCCTGATGAAACTTTTTTGGATAGTACCACATCTTAACTTAAGAACAAAATTCTTTGTTACATTGAACTTGTTTCAATCACAATATAGACTTATTTGATTGGGAAAATTAATTAGGAGGCTTAATATGAGATTATTCTTAGTTTTTGCATTAATATTTGCTATTACTGCTTGTGAAACCACCAAGCAAAAAGATGCTGCACCAAAAATTGTAACAAAGGCAATTGATTATGATTTAGATGGTGTAAAATTTCAGGGATACCTTGCCTATGATGAAAACATAGAAGGAAAACGCCCGGGTATTCTTGTAGTACACGAATGGTGGGGACTTAACCCGTATGCAAAAAAACGCGCAGAGCAGCTGGCGCAGGAAGGCTACACAGCATTTGCTATCGATATGTACGGAGACGGCAAACTTGCGGACCACCCCGAAAATGCCCAGAAATTCATGATGGAAGTTTTAACCAACATGCCTGCCGCGGTAAAAAGATTTGATACGGCAATGGGAATTCTAAAATCCCAGCCTACTGTTGATACAAACAATATTGCTGCAATCGGTTATTGCTTTGGCGGTGCTGTAGTGCTTCAAATGGCTAAAATGGGCAATAAAGACCTGAAAGGCGTTGCAAGTTTCCACGGTGCACTTGAATCCATGTATACACCTAAAGAGGGTGAAGTGCAGGCAGAGTTGCTAATTCTTCACGGAAAAGATGACCCTTTTACCCCAAGGGAAAAAATTGATGTCTTTATTAAAGAACTTGATGATTCAGGTGCCAAGTATGAATTTATTGAATATGATGGAGCAGTACACAGCTTCACTGTAGAAGGCGCTGATGAAAAAGGAAAGGCTTTTGGATTGCCTCTTGCTTATAACAAGGCAGCAGATGAAGGTTCATGGGCAAAGATGAAAGAATTTTTTGACAGAATATTCAAGTAATATAAACCAAAAAATATTAAGAGAAGGCATAATCCTATGCCTTCTCTTATATCTGTTAGCTTACTTTTGGTAGTACTTTTTCAACAAACAGCTTCATAGACCTCATGGCTTCATCATGAGATATTCCTGGAAATTTAAAACGGCAGATCATGTTATCAACCGGCAGGTTGTCCTGGTATTCCTTAATTTGCTCTATACATTCCCCGGGCGTTCCTATAATAGATTGTTTTCTTGCTATGTCATAAAGAATAGGATCGGTTGGGTCACTTAGAAGGTTGCCCTCAGTATCAACCATTGATCCCCATGATGCATAACCTTTTGCTGTATATGTTACGTGTTCCTTTATATCTTCCCACGTATCATCTGCATTCTTATTGGAAATATACATTTCCCTTACAAGTGGCTTTTCAAAATCATCGGGGTTCCTTCCAAATTCTTTAAGAAAGTTTGAATGCATATCAAATAAATATTTTATAATGGGTATTACCCCGATAGCTGGAACAAAAAGCGGTGCCCCTATTCTTGCGGCTCTTTTAATGGCCGGTTCTGAAAATGCACCTATCCATATTGGTATCGGCTGCTGAACGGGTTTAGGTGTAATGCTGTGATTATTTACCTTGTAGTACTTCCCTTCCATACTGAATGCTCCACCTGTCCAGGCTTTGCTGAATATTTCGAGGCTTTCCTCTATTCTTCCTTTTCTTTCCTTTAATTCACGTCCAAACCCATCATACTCTTCACTCCTGTAACCAAGGCCGAGGCCGAGGATTAATCGTCCGTTTGAAATTAAATCTACTACGGCTGCATCTTCAGCAACCCTTATAGGGTCATGAAGGGGTATAAGTAAAACACCGGTTCCTATTCGTATTTTTTTAGTCCGGGCGGCAATGGCTGCTGCAGTAAGTAAAATTGAAGGGCAGTATCCGTCTTCAAGGAAATGATGTTCAGTCAGCCATGCCGAATCAAAACCCATTTGGTCTGCTGTTTCAATCTCAGTAAGCATCTCTGCATAAAGATCTTTATGCGGCCTCGGATGGTGAGGTGGCGACTGAAGACTGTAATAACCTATTCCAAACTTCATATTTTCCTCCTTACGGGAAAGTAATATTAATAGTTAATTTTGTGTTTAAAGGTTTATAATAAATCCTGCACAATCGCCAGTCAAACTGTATTATTGCAGGCTGAATGCTGAATTAATGCACAGATTTTTTTAGCTTGAACTATGTTTTACTTTAACTTGTACCCCGATTCTTCCCTGTCCCAGGTGTCCTTTGTAATACCTTGCTCTCTAAGTTTGTTCTTCTGAGTTCTCTGCGTTCCTGTCTTGGGAAATGATTTTACAAACCTTATATACCTCGGGATCATAAATTTTGGCATTTTGGGTTCTATAAACTTTATAAGTTTTGCAGGATCCAC
>JAUXJP010000216.1 GCA_030624695.1 Candidatus Dadabacteria bacterium
TTAGTCATTGCACGAGGACTGCTTTCCGGGTTGTTCAAATCTTCATTTGCGTTTTTCATAATAAACAATAATAGAAATTCAAAACATAAATTTTTAATTGAGGGATTCAAGAATTAATGTTTATTTTATATTCCACTCATCATCATGAGTGTGCATCTCTTTAACCTCTTTAAACCCCTTGTATTCCCACCCTTCAATTCCTTGCAGAGGATAATTTTTTCTCAGCGGAAATCCACTCCATTCTTCAGGCATAAGGATACGTCTTAAATCAGGATGCCCGTTAAAAACAATGCCAAACATGTCACACGCCTCTCTCTCATGCCAGTTTGCACTACTCCATATCGATACAACACTGTCAATAGACGGATTATCTTCAGGTATAAGCGCCTTAATTCTTATCCTGTGGCCATGTTTTAAGGAACAAAGATTGTACACTATCTCAAAGCGAGGTTTTCTTTCAGGATAATCAACACCACACAAATCTGACAAAAAATCCATACGGATATCAGGGTCTTCATAAAGGTAACGGCAGATATCAATAATCTTATCCCGCTTAATAGTAACCGAGACCTGATCCCTGAACTGGCTTATATCCAGGATTTCCTGAAGGAATTTATTTTTTATCTTTTCTGCTATCTCTAAAGGTTCCATCTTTCTTAAATGGGAAGTAAGAACTGGGAAGTAGGAAGTTAAAAGTTCTTATTTCTTACTTCTTAGTTCCCACTTATTAGTTATCTCCATGCACTCCATCTGAAATATTCTTTCTGAATTTTTTCCTGGAGTTTAATTATCCCTTCCATTAATGCCTCTGGTCTCGGTGGACATCCCGGTATATAGACATCAACCGGCAGAAAAACATCAACTCCCTGAACAGTAGAATATGTATCATATATTCCGCCTGAACATGCACAACTGCCCATAGCGATTACATACCTTGGTTCCGGCATCTGGTCATAAACCCTTCGGACAACAGGGGCCATCTTCTTTGTTACAGTACCAGCTACAATTAGAAGGTCTGACTGCCTTGGTGAAGCGCGGGGAACAATACCAAAACGGTCAAGGTCATAGTAGCTTGAGCCTGCGGTCATCATCTCAATTGCACAGCAGGCTAGGCCAAAGGTCATGAACCAAAGAGATGATTTTCTACCCCAGTTAATAATTTTATCCAATGTGGTAATTATTGTATTCGCTGCAGGTATTATTTTTATATCTTTTTCTACTTCAACTATTATTGGATTATCTGTGTTCTGTGTTCTGTGCCTGCCTGTCCGGTAGGCAGGTTCTGTGTTCTGGCTTTTTTTCATTCCCAGTCAAGCGCCCCTTTTTCCCATGCATAGATATAGCCAATTATAAGGATGAATAAAAATATCATCATCTCAACAAAACCAAACAGGCCTAACCTGTCATAGGCAACTGCCCATGGATACAGGAAAACCGCTTCAACATCAAAAACCACAAAAAGCATTGCGATAATATAAAATTTAACAGAAAATTTACATCTGGGTTCCCCAACAGGAGGATTTCCGGACTCATAAGGGGTAAGTTTTTGTTTATAAGGCCTTCTCGGCCTTACAAGAATACCTATGGTTAAAACGCTAATGCCAATAGATGCAGCAATAATCAAACATATCAATACAGGGAAGTAATTTGATGGGATATAAGTTCCAGGCATACCACTTGATTTTATACCTAAAAACAATCCATCATGTCAATGTGTATTTAACTTACTTATTTCTAGTTTTAACTTATTTATTAACAATAAATTCCAAATAAAAGATTTTTTTATTACTTCCAAGATACAGGTTGTGGAATACAGGAACAGGATCTGCCAAAACTCTTTGAACCATTTTCTACAACAAAACCCGTAGATAAAGGCACAGGCCTGGGGCTTTCCATCAGCCGCGGCATTGTCAAACACCTAGAAAGAGTAAAAGACATAGTGAAAGAAGTCACTTAATCCGAAAATTAAATTCTGAACTGTACAGGTAAAATCCCTTGTAAAGATTTTCTTTTTTAGTTCGATAATTCCTTCTTGTCTAATGCCAGGAACCAATGATCTGTTACAGTCCAACAAATTGCTCAGTGTCTTTTACTACTTATAATACTGATTTCTTAAATTCATCAACACCAGTACGTTCAATGAATCGTGCTGTGCGTTCCTTTTTTTTACCGTTAGAAACATAATATTCTAAAAATCGTTTAGTTAGATCAATGGCTTCTTCCTTTGTAATATCTTCAGCAATAACATCTCCGATTCTAGGTCGTCTCGCTGAATTACCTCCAAAGATTAACGTCCATCCTTTCTTTTTACCTAAAATCCCAATATCACGGACAAAACTTTCGCCACAACAGAACGGGCAACCAGAAACACCAATTTTTACTTTAGCCGGAAGATCCATACCTAAAAAGAACTCCTCAATTTCTATGCCAAGACCTAAAGAGTCCTGAACGCCGTATTTACATACGATATTACCCGGACAAGCCTGAACATAATGGAGACAAAGCTCTGTAGCTTTTCCAACATCCATCTTTAGTTCTTGCCAAATATCATTGATAACATCTCCTTTTATACCTACCAAAGCCAAACGATGACCGGAAGTAATTTTTATTATTGGGATATTATATTTCTCTACAACTTTAACTATTTCTTTGAAATTTTCCAGCTTTGCCAAACCTCCCGGTATTCTCGGTACGATGGCATATGTTTCCTTATCACGCTGCAAAATTGCACCTTTTGGACCTTCATTTTCTGCCATAATCAGCCTCCAATCTTGATGAGTATAATTAAATTTTATCGGGATAACACTAAAATCAGTCCCGCTGTTTTGCCTCGCTTTTACTTGCAAAACGAAGCAGTGGGTGCTGGATTAAGTTTATTAGACAATAGATAATCAAATCATATATTGCAAAAAAGTTGTATGTCAAGAATTTTTCTCTAAA
>JAUXJP010000178.1 GCA_030624695.1 Candidatus Dadabacteria bacterium
CCTAACAATCCCGGCAATACTTTATCCTGCTTTTTTCCTGGGGGATCTCTATTTCTGGCTGCGTAATTTCGGAATGAATCTGGATCAGAATGCACCTATAAACTCCATTAAACCGTTTGTGCCCCCAATATTAGGAGACAGTACAATAGCGCAGTTTAAAACAACCGCTACATGGGAAATTGGGCTATTTTTATCTATAGCTGCATCAATCATCATTATTGCAGGTCTTTATTTTCATCGTAAAGCCTATAAACCTCTTATCGATTCGAGATTTGAAAATGAATAATTATAATATAATTGCATCTGTTTATGTTTTTATTCTTTTTACAGCAAGCGGTGCATCGGTAAACAGCATAACACACAATGTATCACCTGGTGGAGAGTTAAATTCGATTTCCAGAGCGGTACAGCTAGCCAGTGAAGGCGATACAATATTAGTAGACGGCGGTTCTTATAATGAACATTTAGTAATAAATAAAGCTCTAAAACTCATTGGGAAAAACAACCCCAGAATAATTGGTAATGGGAAAGGGACTGTAATCAAAATCACGTCACCCGGCACAACAATTAAAGGCTTCCATATTTCAGGAAGTGGTGAAAGCCTAAATGCTGAAGACTGTGGAATCCTCCTTGAAGATTCTCCCAATTCTGTTGTTGAAAATAATATTCTGGAAGACGTCCTTTTTGGAATCTATCTTAAAAACTCACCGGACAGTGTGATTAAAGAAAATAAGATTACAGGAAAGGACCTTGATATACCCGACAGGGGCGACGGTATACGCCTTTGGTACAGTTCCGGTGTTCTAATAAAAGGAAACAAAATCAAAAGTTCGAGAGATTTCGTAATGTGGTGGTCTGGTGACACTGTAATAGAAAATAACATTGTGGAAGACGGAAGATATGGTCTTCACTATATGTATAGCAATAACAACCTGTTCAAAAATAATATATTCCGTGGAAACCTTGTCGGAGGATTTCTGATGTACAGCAAAAATATCAGATTTGAAGACAATAAATTCATTCAAAACCAGGGTATTGCAAGCGGTTACGGGGTCGGCTTCAAAGACCTCGATAATGTAGAAGCAGAAGGCAACATGTTTATAGACAACAGGGTCGGTATATACATAGACAATTCTCCCAGCTCATACGATATTTGGAATAAAATTAAAAACAACACTTTTGCTTTTAATGATATCGGGGCTTCACTAATGCCTTCTATCGAAAGGAATATAATTACAGAAAACAATTTCATGGATAATTCCGAGCAGGTAGAAGTAAGGGGAGGAGGAACACTGAAGAGGAATAAATGGTTTGAAGGAAACAAAGGAAACTACTGGAGTGACTACAAGGGATACGATGAGAATAATGACGGGATCGGGGATTTCCCCTATATTGCTGAAAGCCTATTTGAAAACATGATGGACAAAAATTCAGTCTTAAGAATATTTATCCACAGCCCTGTAACACAAGCTTTAGATATTGCATCAAAGGCTTTCCCAATTTTCAAACCCGAACCAAAAGTTAAAGACGAATTTCCGCTCATGATCCCATTCCAATTAAAATTAAATACTGAATACTCGAATTATAAAAATCCCAAGAACTTATTTGTTTATTTAATATTAATATTAATACCTATAACAATAATTTTGTATTTATTAAAACCCTTTTCAGGATATTTAATTGATAGAGATAAATAAGCTTACAAAGAAGTTCGGACAGTTTATAGCGCTTGATTCTATATCAGTAAAGATAACTGAAGGGGAATCTGTCTGCCTGCTTGGTGAAAACGGTGCAGGTAAGAGCACCTTAATAAAATGCATATTAGGAATGCTAGATTATTCAGGTGAAATCTATGTTAATAATGAAGAGATTAAGGTTGATACTAAAAAGCACAAATTTAATATTGGTTATATTCCGCAGGAGCCTGTTTTTTATGACATGACCATTAAAGATATCATCTCTTTTTTTGGAATACTGAGAAATGCAAGCAAAGAAAAGATTAAAGAATCAATTGAGATAACCGGGCTGCAAGAACATGAAAACAAGCTTACATCAGAGCTTTCTGGAGGATTGAAACAAAGGCTTTCATTTGCTATCGCCCTTATTTCTGACCCTTCTATTTTAATACTTGATGAACCTACTTCAAACCTGGACGCTTCTGCAAGGCTCGATCTGATAAATCTTGTAAAAAGGCTTAAAGAAACTGGAAAGACCGTTCTTTTTTCATCCCACAGACTCGATGAAGTGGATTTTCTTGCAGACAGGGTTTACGTTCTTAAAAGGGGTAAAGTTGTTTATGAAGGGCTAAAAGAAAATCTTATAAATAAACTTGGTTTAAAAACAAAAATAATTCTATCTGTGGATAAATCAATTACAGATTCAGCTCTAAACACACTGAGGTCAAATGGATTTGAAATTTTCAGTCAAAACGGATACGGGCTTTCTGTACAGATAAATAACAATGAAAAACTGCAAGCCCTAAGAAAGATTTTAGACAGTGATATTAAATTTAATGATCTTTCTATCGAAACCCCTTCTATGGAAGAAATAATCAGTTCCCTATAAGATTATGGATATAGCAAACATTGCGCTGATAATTAGAAAAGAAGTAAAGGATTCACTGCAGAACCGCTGGTTTATCATTTTCACTATTGCGTTTTCAATCCTTGCATTTCTACTGTCATATGTTGGTACCAGAAATATAGGATACTCCGTTTCGGGTTTTGGAAGAACAACCGCAAGCCTTATTAATCTTGTATTAATGCTCATACCCCTTATAGGTCTAGTATTAGGCTCTATTACAATATCAGGTGAAAGAGAAAAAGGCACCCTGCACTACCTGCTTTCTCATCCCATAAACAAAGCAGAAATTATTACGGGTAAATATGCCGGGTTATTCTTTGCTCTATTTTTTACTATAACTATTGGATTTGGGCTTGGAGGTATTGCCATATTCTTTAAATCAGGCTCAACAGACATAATTAAATATATTATAGATTTATTAATCACGCTCTTACTGGCATCTTCAGTACTGAGCATAGGAATCCTTATATCGGTTCTCACAAAGAAGGTTTCAAAAGCAATAGGTATAGCAATATTCGTATGGTTTTTCCTTATAATACTGAGCGACCTTGGAATTATTGGGTCAGTAGTTGCGTTTAACCTCGGAATAAAGCCGACCTTTTTTATAACTCTTTTAAACCCAACAGAAGTATACAAGATACTGTCAATCCTGATTCTAAGCCCCCGCTTCGAAATACTGGGACCCGTAGGAATCTATGCACTGAACACTTTTGGCAAAAACGGTTCTTTCTTTACCCTTTCAACAGTTTTAATTTTATGGTCAATAATACCCCTTGCAGTTTCATATTTATTTTTTTGCAGAATAAGAAAAGAAGAAATATGA
>JAUXJP010000102.1 GCA_030624695.1 Candidatus Dadabacteria bacterium
GGAATTCCATATACAGAATCCCCTGCCAGTTTGGGAGAAGGATGTTTCTGGTTAAAATACTGCTTAAACAGCTCAAGGTCTTTCAGCCTGAAATCAGAACTTAAATCAATAATTTTTGTACTTTTATTATAAAGCTTTTGAACAAAATGCATCGAAGTCATATTCGGAAGGCACGAAAAAACAAGGTCTGCTTTTTCCTGTTCATCAAGTTTTGAAACAGATACGCAGTTTATATCAACCAGCCCGGCAAGGCCCGGAAAAACCTTCGCATATTGTGCCCCTTTAAATTTTTCAGAAGTTAACCACCTGATATCAACTGCCTCATGGTTTAAGAGAAGGCTTACAAGCTGGCATCCCGTATAACCTGTTGAACCCAGTATCCCTACTTTTATTGACATAAAATTTACCTGCAATTACTATACAACTTTAAAACTATAATCATCTCGAAATTATGAAAAGAATACAAATCATATTTCTGTTCTTAATAACCCTTACGATTCTTTCAGTCGTATCAAACCGACAGGCTCGATGCATTGGTAGGGCTTAACTTTGTAAACCAGGCCGGCCCTAAATGGCTTAAAGGGCAAAGACTGGCATTTGAATTTGGAATCCCGGTATACCAGGACCTTGACGGCCCTCAGCTTGAAACCGATTGGATAATACTGTTTGGATGGCAATACACATTGATAGACAGGTAAATAATAATACAATAAAGGGTGAAAACTCCCTTTATTTATTAGCTGTCATTACCGTTCTTTTCAATAACGGCTTCTGAGATGGTTTTTGTTAACCACTTTTTGATCTTGTCCTGGGATGTACTTCCAATGGCTTTCCTTACTTTTGTGAGGGGAATTACAGCTTTTGCAGCAGACCTGTGCCCGCCGGCGCTTCCTATTTCGTTAAACAGGTCTCTTAAGAGTCTTCCTGCACTTTTAACATAGCCTACATTTCTTATAGATATTACTAAATGGGTCTTACTCAATATTCCAAAAGCCACTGACCATTCTATATCTTTTACCTGTATACCAAAATCGGCCATTTTAGGTATTAGATATTCTCTTTGCACCCTTCCTACATTTACAAAAAGTATGCTTTGTTCAATCCAGTGGTTCGCAAGGGCCTGCCCAAAGCATTTTATCTCGGTAGACGGAATTTCGGCTCTTTCTATTCTTCTCATGAGGCCAAGATTTGCATGAGGGTAAAGGAATGTAAATGCTTCAATATCCTCCGAATTTGCGTCCCTGTTTAGAACAACGGTATCAGTCCTTATACCGTAGAGGAGAGCAGTTGAAAGCCTCTCAGAGATCTCAACCTGGGCTGCCCTGAGGTAACTGGTCATGATAGTGGAAGTTGCACCTTCTACAGCACTTATATCCTGAAAATCTGCTTCGTACTTACTTACCTGGGGATGATGGTCAATTACTGAATCAACTTTTTCAATTAAATCACCAAAAAACGGCGGCTGTACATCCACCATGGAGATTGAATCATATTCCTTTAAATCTTCAAGCCCAATTTCCTCCAGGTCGATATCAAGGATCTCTATCATAGCAACATTTTCGGGCCTTGATATTTTATCCCCGAGGTATCCTATCACGGCTGTTTGTTTATTTCTTTTTAATATAGTCCTTAATGCCAAAGCACTTGCTATTGAATCCGGGTCCGGATGGTCATGAAGAAGAATAAGAAGTTTCTTGGATTTTTCATGGGTCTTTCGCAGCTCTTCGACTTTGAGCTCCGTCCGTGCAAGCTTTTCCTCTTTCATTATCTGTGAATCTATAATTTCTTCAAATTTTACAAACCTCACATATGGCGGTGGGTCTGTATGCTTATCACCATTGGAGACAAGGATCGGGGTCTGTGGGTAGTGGGTTCTTAAATTATTTGAGAGTTTTTTTTTGAAAATGTTTGAATCAACAATAATAAGCGTAAAATTTCCGGTCTGGTTCAGCGCTTCATCAAGAGAGCTTACCCAAATTACTTCGCCCCTCTTGGAGAAAAAACCGAGTAAAATAGAGTCAAATTCACCCAGGAACAAATATCTTTTTAAATTATCTTCCATTGACTTAGTTTTTAAAGCATGAACCACTTAAAGAATGTGTAAATTGTCCAATCTCTTTAAGTAGCGCATCCCTTTCTTTACCGTTTTTTTCTATAATTCTCACAAGAGCACTTCCCACTATTACGGCATCTGCGTACTGTGAAATATCCTTAGCCTGCTCGGGTGTGGAAACTCCAAAACCAATCCCTACAGGGATACCGGATTTTACCTTAATATCTTTTGTCAACGACGACAGTGAGTACTCCATCCCGGGCCTTGAGCCGGTCACACCTGTTACGGAAACAAGATAGATAAAACCTCCGGCATTGTCCGATACCAGGTCTATTCTTTTTTCTGTGCTTGTAGGAGCAAGCAGGAATATAAGGTTTAATTCATTTTTATCGAGGTGTTTTTTAAACTCTTCTGATTCTTCCGGGGGAAGGTCTACAACAAGTATCCCGTCAACACCGGCTTCTTTTGCATCCTTTGCAAATTTCTCAAGACCATAGGCAAAAAACGGGTTGTAGTAACCAAACAGGATAATCGGGATTTCGGAATGCTCTCTTAACTCTTTAGAAAGTTTTATTACATCATGAATAGTAGTGCCGTTTGCCAGTGCCCTCTCAGAGGCCAGCTGAATCGTAGGCCCGTCTGCCATGGGATCCGAGAAAGGAATACCGAGCTCTATTATATCGGCCCCGTTTTTTTCGAGTTCAAGTACAATATCCCTTGTAAGCTCAATCGAAGGGTCACCGGCAGTAAGATAACAGATCAATGCGCTGCGTCCGCCATCCCCCACAACACTGAATTTTTCTTCTATTCTGTTCATAAATATAATGGGTTAATTTTTGGTTTGGTATCGTTTATATAGGATTTATAGTCAAATGACTATTTCTATTAACTCATTAGTAAAATAGACTGGTTATTATTCAAAAAATCACCCACCACCACTAATACATATGAAAAGCAAAGTATACGCCTTAATATAACTTGTCAAGTTGGGCAATCCCAGGTTCAGGGGCTGAATTATTAATATTTATTTGGATAATTTACTCTACATCCGTGACTGTATGTATATCTTTGTCGCCTCTTCCAGACAGGCAGATTATAATAATTTCGTCCTTTGACATTCCAGGAGCTGTTTTTATCACCTGTGCAATGGCATGTGATGTCTCCAGCGCCGGTAAAATACCCTCGGTTTTGGAAAGAAATTTAAAACCCTCAAGTGCTTCTTTATCTGTTACGGCAGTGTAATCAACAGCACCCATGTCATTAAAATATGAGTGCTCAGGGCCGACGCCCGGGTAATCAAGTCCGGCTGCAATTGAATGTGCACCTTTGATCTGGCCATTCTCATCCTGCAGGAGGTACGTCTTGCTTCCATGAAGGACCCCTACCGATCCGACAGAGATTGTGGCTGAATGATGTTCGGTATCTATCCCAAGCCCTGCTGCTTCTACACCCAGTTTTTTTACTTCTTCGTTTTCAACAAATGGATAAAAAAGCCCCATCGCGTTTGAGCCGCCGCCTACACAGGCCACAAGCAGGTCAGGCAGCCTCCCTTCAATTTCGAGAATTTGCCTTTTTGCTTCCCTTCCTATTACAGACTGGAAATCCCTTACCATCATAGGATAAGGATGCGGTCCGGCAACACTGCCAATTATGTAAAAAGTGTCCCTTACATTTGTAACCCAGTCCCTCATAGCTTCATTCATTGCATCTTTCAGGGTTTTGGTACCTGAAGTCACCGGGAATACCTTAGTGCCGAGAAGTTCCATTCTGATTACGTTTATTGCCTGCCGCCTGGTATCTTCCTCACCCATGTATACTGTGCAGTCTTTTTTAAAAAGTGCAGATACTGTTGCAGTTGCTACGCCGTGCTGGCCTGCACCGGTCTCTGCAATGATCCTGTTTTTGTTCATCCTTTCGGCAAGAAGAGCCTGGCCAACGGTGTTGTTTATCTTATGTGCACCGGTGTGGCATACATCTTCCCTTTTCAGGTATATCTTGGCCCCGCCAAGCTCTTTGGTCATACACTCGGCAAAATATAGAGGAGTCGGCCTGCCTACATAATTTTTCAGGTAGTAATCTATCTCTTTTTGAAAGTTGGGGTCTTTTTTAGCTTCTTCATATGCATTTTGAAGTTCGGTAAGGGCGGGTATTAATGTTTCAGAAACATACCTGCCGCCAAATTCACCAAAATGCCCTTTTTCATCGGGAAGATTTATATCAATTGCCATTTTTTACAGCCTCAATAAATTTATTTATTTTTTCAATATCTTTTTTGCCAGGATACTCCTCAACACCTGATGAGACATCCACAGCATAAGGGTTTAAAAGTGATACCGCCTCACCTACATTCCCGGGATTTAAACCTCCGGAAAGAATAACATGTTTATTTTCAAACGGCTTGTCTTTAAGTATGTTCCAGTCAAATGCATGGCCTGTCCCGCCGTATTCATCCTTTGAATAAGTATCAAAAAGTATGTAATCCGTACTATATTCCTTTATTTCAGGAAGTGTAGTCTCATATTTCAGCCTGAATGCTTTTATGTAGGGACTTTCAAGCCGGCCGCAGTATTCCGGGGTTTCATCACCGTGGATCTGTAGCAGATCAAGCTTAACTTCACCTGTAATATCTCTGATTACCCCATGGTCTTCGTTAGTAAATACTCCTATTTTTTTGACAAAAGGGGGCAGCAGTTTTGTAATTTCAGAGGCTTTGGCGGGTTTAATATAACGCTTACTTTTTTTATAGAAAACAAAGCCAAGCGCATCTGCGCCAAGTTTGACTGCAGCCATTGCATCTTCCATATTAGTAATTCCGCAAATTTTTATTTTTGTCATAATTAAATATATAAACGAATAATATGTATAATATTAAAAACGA
>JAUXJP010000169.1 GCA_030624695.1 Candidatus Dadabacteria bacterium
ATTCACAGGAAGGTTTTTGAATCTTTTAAGGACGGCCTCATAATTACAGATGAAAATCTGAACATTATTGACATGAACGATGCATGCGAGATTCTTATAAATACTTCAAAAAAAAATATAATAGGCAGCAGTTGCTCCAAAATACTTCCAGAGAAAATGTTGCTTCAGGCTGAAAAATCCTTTTCTGAAGAGAGAGATATTACAGAAGACGAGGTTGAGCTAAGGGTTTATCCTCATGACCCGGTGCTTATCCAGATCACTTTTTCGCCGTATTATTCAAATACCGGCAGGACCGAGGGATTAATAATTCAGCTGAAGGACATTGAGGGTATAAAATTTCTAAGTGGTTATAACGCTCAGCAGTCTATTACATCCAATTTTGAGAACCTGATACTCGGTATGGCCCACGAGCTGAAAAACCCTCTAAGCGGGATTAAAGGTGCAGCTCAGCTTCTCAAAAACAAACCGTCAAGCAAAGAACTAAGTAAATGTTCTGAAATAATTACGAAGGAAGCAGACCGTTTGATTGACCATTTAGATAGATTGAAAAGGATTGATGATTTTGCAGAAGAGCAATTTGAAGAGTTTGATATACATGAAATTTTACTCGATATAATTTACCTTGAATCCATGACCAGCGATAAGGACATAAATTTTGAGAAGAACTTTGACGTGGCGCTACCCCTCATTATGGGCGATGAAAATTCAATAAAGCAGGTGTTTATTAATATAGTAAAAAATGCAGTCCAGGCTGTTCAGGCTAATGGAGAGATAAAGATTGTCTCCAGATGGGTAAATGACTATAAAATAAAATCCAACTCTGCAATCATGGTTTCCATCACGGACAATGGCCCCGGTATTCCCGGGAATGAACTTGAACACGTATTCACCCCTTTTTTCAGCACAAAGAGTGAAGGCACAGGGCTCGGGCTTTTTATCTCAAACCGCATAATATCAAAACATGGCGGAGCAATATTTGTGGAAAGTGAAGTCGGAATCGGAACAGAATTCAAAATTTACCTACCTGCCTAGTAAGATTATATAATTGTGTATAGTCTAATCAATTGAATCAGGACATATAATGAAAAACAGAATTTTGGTAGTAGACGATGAAGAAAGTATAAGGTGGGTATTAAGTACATCACTCGAGAAACAGGGGTATGAAGTTGACCTTGGAGTTAACGGTACTGAAGCGCTCGAGAAAGCTTTTTCCAACAATTATTCACTCATAATTCTGGATATAAATATGCCGGATATTAGCGGTTTAACCGTGCTTAAGGAACTTAAGGAAAAGGATTACAAACGTCCCGTTGTACTTATCACTGCCCAAAATACTGTCAATAATGCAATCACCGGTATTAAACTCGGGGCATATGACTACATTGCAAAACCATTTGACCTTGATGAAGTAAATAGACTTGTAGCAAAAATCATCACAAACTTTAAGCAAAGCGAAAAAGCAAGGAAGAAAAAAACAACCGAAATTACAGAAAGCGGGCTCAATCTCGGCATAATTGTGGGCAAATCTCCGGAAATGCTGGACATCTATAAAACTGTGGGAAGAATAGCCGACAGGGACATTACAGTACTTATCACTGGTGAAAGCGGAACCGGGAAAGAACTGATAGCTCAGGCAATACATTCAAACAGCAGCAGGAATGAAGAAAAACTTGTCTCGGTAAATATATCTGCTATCCCAAAGGAGCTTATAGAAAGCGAACTTTTCGGTCATGAAAAAGGTGCATTTACAGGTGCGCAAAATGCCAAGAAAGGAAGGTTCGAGGAAGCTGACAAGGGAACATTACATATTGATGAGATTGGGGAGATGTCTGCCGATCTTCAATCAAAGCTGCTTAGGGTTTTGGAAGAAAATAAATTTTACAGGCTTGGTAGTGAAACACCATTAGAAGTTGATGTAAGGATTGTGGCATCTACAAACTGTGACCTAAACACCGAGATTAAAAATGGAAATTTCAGGGAAGACCTTTTTTACAGGTTAAATGCAATAAGCATCAACCTGCCCCCGCTCAGAAACAGGAAAGACGATATACCAATTCTGCTCGAATTTTTTAGCAGCAAATATTCAGAAACATTTAAAATTGAAAAAAAGATTTTTTCAAAAGAAACAATACAGGCACTCATTGACTATACATGGCCCGGCAATGTAAGGGAACTGGAAAATACGATAAAGAGGGTTATTCTGCTCTCTCCTGACAAGGTAATAAACCCTGAACATCTTTTGGAACAGGCCCCGCATATAATAAAAGGTGCAGCAGGCAGGAGTGGAACCAGCCAGGAAATAAGTGACATAGTAAATAATCTGGTCTCTAATCTCGATGAATCATCAGGCAATGTTTACGCCGATATAATTAATAAATTTGAGAAACAGCTTCTTGAAATTATTCTCGATAAAACTAAAGGCAACAAGAAAAAAGCCGCTGAGATACTGGGAATGAACAGGAACACTCTTGCAAAAAAACTTACAGAGTTTGAGTTGAACTAGGTAACTTTTTTTTCAAAATTGATAAGGCTATTTTTGCTGCAGCCTGTTCTGCCTGTTTTTTATTTTTTCCTTTACCCTCACCCATTAACTTTGAATTTATTTCAACCTTAATCTCAAATCTTTTATTGTGCGGCGGCCCTTCTTCGTTAATTACAGAATACCTTGGTATCTGTCGAAATTTCTTTTGGGCAACCTCCTGGAGCTTGGTTTTGAAATCCAGGAAGATCTCTTCATTTGTTATGCAGTCCTTAATAATTTTTTTAATGATATTGAATGACTTCCTGTACCCACCATCAATATATACTGCACCAATAACTGCTTCGAATGTTCCGGCAAGGTTTGAATCCCTTTCCCTGCCGCCTGTATTTTCTTCGCCTTTTCCAAGAAGTACCTGCTTGTCGATTCTCAATCTAACCGCATATTTGGCAAAATTTGTCCGGCTGACTATAGAACTTCTGAGTTTGGAAAGTTCACCTTCTGAATGGTCGGGAAACATATCAAAAAGAACACGTGCAACAACACACCCCAGTATTGCATCACCAAGATATTCAAGCCTCTCGTTGCTTTCTACCGAGGTTTCATTAGCAAAAGAACTATGTGTTAAAGCGGTTTTTAGTATGGACCTATTTTTGAATTTATAATTTAATTTCTTTTCAATCATTAGTAAAGAAAGCTAACATAACTCAAATCAAAATCAATCTGCAACAGTATATTCAATTCTACTATAATAAGTAATAGAGTTTATTGTCTTGATTGACTAATAATTAACAACAATATGCCTAAAAAACAGGCACAATTATGGTAATTGCTAATAAGATAAAATATAAGGAATTTGGTGTAATAAATTATTTATTCTTATTTAGTATTTTAAAAAAAGTAAAAATCCAATAATTAAAGACAATTATATTGTTTCCGGGGGATTTTTATAATAAGATATTATTAAAAATTTGGATTTATAGAATAATTTTTGCAAAAGTGGTATGTTGTTTGCAATTAACTGTATTCTATATCACTTAATTATGATATAACTATACCTTCAGGAGGAATTTAGCAGGATGAAA
>JAUXJP010000076.1 GCA_030624695.1 Candidatus Dadabacteria bacterium
ACATCAGAGGGAACTATCCCCTTACCCATGGTGTCTACAACAGGTGCACCGGCGATGATTGCACCCAAAAGGGCAAAGATGGCAATTAAAATCACTGCCTGTCTTTTTGTCCGGACCCCTGCACCATAGGAAGTCGCCATAGAAGCAGCTGCATTATTTGCCCCAATATTAAGGGCAAGAAATACTGATAAAACAACTGCTATAATAATAAAAATACTCAAATCATGCTCCGATTTCTAAATATATTAAGTTTTGTAACATAAGCAATCATAGTGCCAGATGTGACCCAATATTATCTTAAGATCTTTAACCTACTGTAATTAATAGATTATATTTATTGTTGAATACCGAATATCTAAAGAATCCTTGTTTTTATTGATTACAATTTAAACAGGTTGTATAATTTTGAAACAGTTGTCATGAAAAAGAACAATAAAAAAACCTCAATATTACTATTTTCTAAGGATTCAGAACTCTTTGGAGAGATTCAAACAATATTAAAAAAAATTGCTGATATTCAGATGATTGAAGAGTTCAGTAATGATTTAAATCCGGACATTTCTTTAATAGATGTGGATACGGTTGGAATATCACTTCTCTCAAAATTAAAGGACAGGTCATTTGTAATAATACTTACCAGGGAAAAAGGTTCGAGGTATATGATTGAGTCTATGACCTTCGGCGCCTTTGACTGCCTTCAACTTCCTATTAATAAAGTAACTTTCAATGATTCAATTAGTAAAGCTCTCCAGATTGAAGACGAGCTGGAAGGTGAAGTCATAAATTACTCAGGTGCTATTGAGGGGCAGGGCGTTGCATGTGCCATTGTGGGTGATTCCCCGATGCTCCAGGAAGTATGCAAACTGATAGGGCAGATGGGGAGAGTTGATGTACCGATTTTGATAACGGGGGAGAGCGGTACAGGTAAGGACCTTGTGGCAGAATCAATATGGAAAGTAAGTACAAGGTGGGAAGAGCCGTTTGTGACAATCAACTGCGCGGCTATTCCGGAGCCTTTGCTTGAAGCCGAACTTTTTGGATATGAAAAAGGAGCATTTACGGGCGCTAACTCTATGCGGATTGGCAAGTTTGAGGAAGCGAACGGGGGAGTAATTTTTCTTGATGAAATTGGGGATATGTCACTTTCCCTGCAGGCAAAGATACTCAGGGTTCTTCAAAACGGTTCTATTCAAAAATTAGGTGAGAATAAAAATATCAAGGTGGATATAAGGGTAATTGCAGCAACCAATAAAAGTCTTGAAAGGCTCGTAGAGGATGGAAAATTCAGGGAAGACCTTTATTTTAGAATCAATGTAGTAAATTTAAACCTGCCGCCCCTTAAAGAAAGAAAAGAAGATATACCCCTGTTATCAGAATGTTTTATCAGGAGGTACAGCTCCCAGATGGGTAAAGAAATAAAAGGCGTTACGGTATTGTTTACAAAGATGTTAATGGAATACCACTGGCCGGGAAACGTCAGGGAACTCGAGAATACCATAAGAAAGGCAATCGCTTTTACCAAAACCCCTTACCTTACTACATTTGATATTGACCTGAATCAGAATGCTCCTCATAAAAATAATTTTTCACATGAATTACTCGATAGTACACTCAGGGATTCTGTGAAGGAACTTATAAATTCAGACGATTCTGCTAATATTTATAAGCAGTTACTAAAAGACACGGAGAGCATTGTCCTGGACGAGGTGATGAAAGCAACAAACGGCAACAGGTCAAAGGCCTCGAGGATACTCGGAATTAGCAGGCTTACACTTCTTAGGAAACTAAAAGAATCAACTGCCTGATCGAGGGATTATCGGCTGGAAATAATATTGATTAAAGAAGATCTGAAATTTTAAAAATAGAAAAATAATCGTAACCAAGTTCTTTGAATTTCCCTTCGGCTCCTTCTTCCCTGTCCACAATAACCATCACCTTGCAAATTGTAGCACCTGCTTTTTCAAGAGCATAAATAGCTTTTAATACGGAACCGCCTGTTGTAACAACATCTTCAACCACCACTACGTTGTCCCCTTCATTGAGGTTACCTTCGATCAGTTTTCCGGTACCGTGATCTTTTGCTTCCTTACGCACGAGAAAGCCGTTTAATGCTATATCTTTAATTCCGGCCTGGGTTAATACTGAACCCACAATAGGGTCTGCTCCCATTGTAGGGCCGCCGACTGTATTAATCTTCGGGTCCCGGAGTATTTCTTCCAGAAAAATTTCCCCAATAAGGCTTAGTCCTTCTGAATCTAACGTGGTTAGTCTTCCATCTATGTAATAATCACTTTCTTTGCCGGAGGCCAGTGTAAAATTACCCCTTAGAATTGATTTGTCTTTTAATATTTCTGCAAGTCTGTCTTTTTTGTTCATTGTCGGCCCTCCGAATTTCAAATAGGCTATAATAACATTTTTAAATTACAAAATTTTTATGCGTAATTGTTAAAATATGTTTCCGGAAAAATTGAGAAAAACTAATATAATTTATTTTTTAGGGATTCTACAATTAATAGTTTCTTTATTGCTGCTGAATATTTCATGCAGGTTTAGCCCTAAGATTCCTCTATTAGAAAGACCCGTTATTCTTTTTGTAACAATACTTATTATTCTTTCTATTCTATACCTTTTCGCAGTCAATTTCAGACTTTCCTCAGGTAATGTTAAACGGTTGCTTTTTTTTATATTTACAATCGGCTTAGTGATAAGGGTAGCTATGCTTTTTTCTGTCCCTGTCCTTGAGGATGATTTTAACAGGTACCTTTGGGACGGTGCTGTTTCGGGTAACGGTATAAATCCTTATGTTTACAGTCCCCTGCAGGTATTGAATGAAGACCCGGAAATACTCGGGACCCTTAAAAGCCAGGCCGGAAAAATTCTTAATAATGTAAATCACCCACATGTAAAAACAATCTATCCACCGGTTAGCCAGTTTGTGTTTGCACTTTCCTATAAGCTTGCCCCATTTAATTTATTAGCCTGGAAAATTGTACTCTTACTTTTTGACCTGGTTACTTTTTTCCTGCTCTTATATTCACTCAGGATTATTGGCCTTTCACCTTTAAATGTCCTGATTTACTGGTGGAATCCCCTTCTTATTAATGAAATATTTGTTTCCGGGCATTTTGAGGTAATAGCATTCCCATTTGTAATTTCAGCCTTCTTATTAATAAACAGGAAGTTTGTTATTTCTGCCCTGGGTAGCCTGGCACTAGCAGCCGGGGTCAAGCTTTGGCCTGTTTTCCTGTTTCCACTACTATTAAAAAAGAACCATAAAAGTCTCGCGGGACTTATAAAATCATCAATTATATTCTCAATTTTTTTAGCAGCAATTTTTATACCTATTGCTATGGTGCAATTGGCCAGTTCGTCCGGATTTGTTGCATATAGTCAAACATGGGAAAACAACAGCTCACTATTCAGAATATTTTTATTTACCGGTGAACAGATATTAAATTATTTGAGTATTCATCCCGGACATGCACAAAGATATACAAGGGTTTTTGTAGCATTATTAACCATTGCCTGGGTTTTGTACCAGGCCTTGAAATATGACAGGACCTTATTTGACCTATACCGAAGGAGTCTATTTATTGTGGCAGCAATATTTCTTATAGGCCCTACGCAGTTTCCCTGGTACTACACATGGATGCTTCCTTTCCTGGCAGTTACACCCAGGTTTTCCCTGCTTTTCCTGACCACACTGCTGCCTCTTTATTACCTGAGGTATTACCTTGAGCCTTCAGGCAGACTGGATGTATTTAATAACTATGTTGTCTGGATAGAGTTTATACCCGTATGGATATTAATTGTCCTGGAGAGCAGGAAAAAACTGTTAGCAAATTTTTAATAGTTTCTTAATTTCCGGCAACTTTTCTTTTGTTGCCTTATATCCTGCCTCTATACCCTCTTTGCTTTTATGAAAATCCAGAACGCCTATTTCAGTTACGTCGGGTGTAATTACTATATCGGGGTTGCCGAGCTGTATCTGGTTTTCTATCATCCTTGACTGGGATATGACTGAAATTCTTTGTACTATATCAACTACGGTTTTATCGTAAAAAAGTTTCTTATCTTTTTCAAATAAATATAGAGTTTCACCAAGTTTTTTTATGTAATCGCTTAAATGGTCAATCTCAGTCTTAAAGGGCAAATCATCGAGAATACCTTTAGTCCCCGCTTCTTCGGAAAAGGTTTTGAATTTGCTTATAAGATCAACTGCAACTACAAAATCAGCACCCAGTTTTCTTGCGGAATTCACGGGAACAGGCTCCATAACCCCACCATCAACAAGAAACCTGTCTCCATCGATTACAGGGGTAAAAAGCCCGGGTATCGCAATACTTGACCGTATGGCCATTCCCAGGTTGCCTTTTGTAAAACTAACAGTTTCACCCTTATTAATATCAACACTGACAGCGGCATATTTTATCGGCAGTTCTTCTATTTTTTCCTGGGTTATTACTTTTTGTAAAAGTTGGTTTATATAATTACCACTGAGCAGGCCATGTTTTGAAAAGGCAGGAGTTAGTATCCGGGGAAGATCAGTAATATTAATTTTTAAAGATATTTCTTCCAGTTTTTCAATACCACCCCCTGCGTACACCGCACCTACAAATGATCCTATGCTCGTACCGGTAACGATATCAAAATGTATATCAAGTTCTTTTAGTGCTTTAAGTACACCCAGGTGAGCGTATCCTTTTGCACCACCGCCACCAAGTGCGATAGCCTTTTTCATGATTAAATATTTTATATCAAAATAATGAATTCATACAGCTTTAATATGCCAGATTGAGTTTTTGCCTCTTGAAGAAAAAAGTGAACCAATTGCAGAACCCCTGGTATCAACAAACGGTACTACTAATTTTAACCAAATTAAGTCGGTAATTGACGGTTATACAGACTAGGATTTAAAAAACTTAATTTTCCATTATACTTCCACGGTATTTTTAAAATTAATTCCCGGAGAACAATTTGAATTATAAATCAGAACTATTTACAGCCATAAAAGCTGTGGAAAAAGCATCTGCCCTTTGTAAAGCGGTCCAGTCGAGCCTTGTTTCAGAAGAGAGTATGGAAAAAAAAGACAAGTCCCCTGTTACCGTGGCCGATTTTGGAGCGCAGGCAATAGTAATTCATGAGCTTAAAAAAGCATTTCCTGATGATCCAATTGTAGCTGAAGAAGATGCAAAGGAACTAACAATTTGCGGAAGTGACCCGCTCCTTGAAAGAATAGTCAAACACCTTGAATCCCATCTCCCGGGACTTTCAGAAGAAGAAATAATTTACCTTATAAACCAGGGCGGGCATGAAGGCGGAAAGGAAGGAAGATTCTGGACACTTGACCCAATTGACGGAACAAAGGGTTTTCTTAGAAAGGAACAGTATGCGGTAGCGCTTGCATTAATTGAGAACGGGGAAGTTGTGCTCGGGGTACTCGGATGCCCGAACCTGTCTGTTGATTCATACAAGAGTGATCAGAACAGAGGAACTTTGCTCTATGCTGTAAAAGGGCAGGGTGCATTTATGAAATCAATTGATGGCACCGACGAAACTGATGTTTCAGTCTCCGAAGTTAATTCTACTCCCGAGGCAAATTTTTGTGAGTCCGTGGAATCCGGCCATTCCTCGCATGACGCTTCTGCAAGGATTGCTGAAATTTTAAACGTTACTGCCAAACCCGCAAGGATAGACAGCCAGTGTAAATACGGTGTTCTCGCAAGGGG
>JAUXJP010000250.1 GCA_030624695.1 Candidatus Dadabacteria bacterium
AAAAGAAAGATCAAGGCTGGGCAATTCATACACTAAAAATTCAATTTAAAATCTAAAACGTATAATCCTGCCGCCACCCCTATACGTTTCTTAACGATTTTCAATTAAGTTTTCTTAACGTTATTCATTGCAGGCCATTTAAACAAACTTAATTAAATTACTTCTTTCACGTTTTTTTGTAATGCCGGTCCTTGTAAAACAAATATTTCCACAATATTTCATTTTCTCCCTTGACTCCAGATAATTCGTGAATAATTTCTGATTAGAAACAAAAAATAAATCATAATCGGAGGTAAACATTATGAGTTTAGTATTAAGAAACTGGGAACCTTATAATTTATTAAGAGAGTTCGATAACGTCTTAAGTAACCGTGTTCAGGACGGTATCTGGTCACCTAAGGTGAACATTGTCGAGAACGAAAAAGGTTATACAATCAGTGCGGAACTACCCGGGGTATCAAAAGATGACATTGATATAGACCTGAAAGACAATACGTTAAGTATTAAAGGTGAAAAGAAAGTAAAAACCAAAGACGAAACAGAAAACTATATCAGGGTAGAAAGCAGTTACGGCAAGTTTGAGAGAAGTTTCAATGTCTCAGATGATATAGACAGAAACAGTGTAAACGCCTCTTTTAAAGACGGTGTACTAACTCTGGTACTTAATAAAAAAGAAGAGTCCAAACCAAAGCAGATAAAAGTAGAAGTTAAATAAACAAGAGGCCCTGAAATGGGCTTCTTGTTTTACTCAATTCCCATTTTTTCTCTAAGTACTTCATCAAAAGTGCTGTTTTTATTCCAGTAGTCGAGCATAACACTTTTATCTCTTACAGCCCTTGTTACAAGCTCTTTTGAGTCCCGGCCGAAACCACTTTTGTATCTTTCTTCCCATGAAATAATTTCATAGGGAAAGTCCTTTTCAAAAGTAATATTTAGCTTTCGGCCTGTATCAGGAAATTTTACAGAATAGTTCATTTCATTCTTTTCCGGAATTTCTTTTAAGTTAGCAACAGCTCTTACCGGTTTAATTTCCTGGTGTTTGAGTCTTGATACAATCAGGCTGGGAATAAGAGAAATATTCCCTGTAGGAAGATTTTCCGGGTTTAGCCTAATCCTTGTAAATATTTCATCTTCAAGAAAGGTTTTTTCAATCTGGTATTTTTTGTCACCTTCCGATTCAAAATATGAAAACAGTTCTATATCATAATTATTTTCGTCAAGATTAAGCTGTGTAAAAACATTTCCACACCATTCCTGGGAAGAGGAAGTTAACTTTAATGTATCAGGATAAGATTTTGAATACACAGGGGTAAATACCGATTCCATTATCGAGTATCTGTAAATCCCTGTATTAAATTTTTTAACCAGGTTTAGCTTTAATATTTTTACTGCATCTTCTTTGTTAGCTGCCGGATTATCCAGCTTAACCTGTTTGTTTTTGGAAAAGTCTTCTGTAACAAATATTAGTACCGCATGGCCCTTATGGACTTCTCCATATCTTGCCTGTTCGAGTTTATATGTTGTAATTTCAGCATTACCTGAATACCAGTATTTTTTAAATTCCTCTGTGTTATAAGTGGCAGGTGCACCGGCCACATGTAAAACACTTATGAAAAAAATAGATATAAATGTAAATATGAGCATAAGTTTTTTCAGTTTGAGGCCTCTTTTCTAGGGGATATTAATAAGTAAGATGTTCTAAACAGTTAAAAGTATCAATATAAAAATTAAAAAAAGTTGTTAATGGTACTCTTTAGATTCATATTCAAGCTCTAGATCTTGAGAATAGGTTAGAAATTCAATCCCCATTTTACTGGTTTGAGAAATGCCCTTGTTATACCATACAACTTTTCCAAGCACCTTGGTTGTCGCATTTATATCTTTGTTATCATTAAGGGGATCCAAAATTTCTATGATAATAGGGGTGTTTTCAGTGTAAGTTCTCGAGGATTCAATAACCATTCCATGGCGGGAAAGATTAATTGTATATCCCCTGTGTTGGGATTTTTTATTTCCATACTTAATCAGCTTCCTGAAAGGAAGTCTGCGTGACCTTCTTTTATTGTGTGGATTTAATTCAGACATATGTAAATATGATTATATATTCTTACTTCAAGTAATTCAATCAGTAACAAATTTTTTCGTATTCATTTTCTATATCTTTACATTGGGTCAGAAACTCTACCCCCATTGTACTTGTATTTGATATACCTCTTGTGGCCCAGATTACTTTTCCAATAAAAGTTATCTGGCTTGAGTTAGAATCGGAGAAAGATAACCTGTCCAGTATCTCTATAACAAGGGGAGTGCCAGGAGCATAGACTTTTGACGATTCAATCTGTATACCAAATCTTGAAAAATTCATGGTATGCCCAATGTGATCAGGAGATTTCGGGCCGAATTTTACCCTTTTTCTAAAGGGCATTCTTTTTGAACGTCTTAATTTATTTGGGTTCATGATACTATAATTAATAAAATTATAGTATTTTGAGTATATTTATCTATCAGTCATTTGTTAAGTTTGTTACTGTGCTTTTATTGAGTTTTTTTATTACCTTTAGTACAAGTTCGATCGTCTCATCAATATCCACTCGTTTAAGTATTGAATTGTGGCTATGTATGTGTCTTGTAGGTACTCCAATTACAACTGTAG
>JAUXJP010000039.1 GCA_030624695.1 Candidatus Dadabacteria bacterium
ACAAGTTTCATATCTTCCCAGACAGGTTTCTTGAAATTCGGATTCCTTAACAGTGCCGCAGGATGGTAGGTAATCATAAGTTTAGAATTCAGGTATTCATGAAACTGGCCCCTCAGGTCTCCCATCCGTGGCTGTTTCATCTTTAGTAGAAGGCTCGTAGCAACACTTCCCAGGCATACTATGACTTCCGGGCTGATGGACCTCAGCTGTTTAAATAAAAAGGGTTCGCATGCCTCTACCTCATCCGCTTCGGGATTCCTGTTACCTGGCGGCCTGCATTTTACAACATTGCATATATAAACATCCTGCCTGGTAAGGCCCATAGCTTCTATAATCTTTGTAAGAAGTTTTCCGGCCCTTCCTACAAATGGCAGTCCCTGCTCATCCTCATCCCTTCCCGGGCCTTCGCCTACAAATACAAGCCTTGCATTAGGGTTCCCGTCTCCAAATACGATTTTGTTCCTTGTTTCATGGAGCTTACACCTTGTGCATTCCCCAAGATCTTCCCTGATTTCCTCAATAGTTAGTTTTTCGCCAGGATCAAAGTTTTCAGCCTGATCAGTAATTTTTATAATTTTTTTATCATCTTTTACCATATTATATTCACTTGTACTTTTAGATTTATTTTCTTCTTTGCCTTCATGTTTAGGGTCTGTTAAGAGCCTTTCAAGTCCCATGTTTTTTTGGTAAATTAGGTGGGAATTCAGGTCCCTTAGTATATCCAGCAGCTTTTTTTTATTATTCATTTAACTTCTTTTATTTGCAACTGAAACGGCTTTATTTAAAATAGTAGTCCAAGTAAATATAAAAATAAAATATTATGTGAAGGTTTCACAGGAATATCTTACATGACAAAAGAATATAACCCACAGGAAATTGAAGCAAGGCTCCAGAAAGAATGGGAAGACAGCAACGTTTACGGTGTTGAAGAGAACAAGGAAAAGGAAAAATATTATGTGCTTGAAATGTTTCCCTATCCTTCCGGAAGGATACATATGGGCCATGTAAGAAATTATACGATAGGCGACGTTGTTGCCCGCTACAAAAGATGCAGGGGATTTAATGTACTTCACCCTATTGGCTGGGACGCATTCGGACTGCCGGCTGAGAATGCAGCAATACAGAACCAGGTACACCCCTCAAAGTGGACCCATGAAAACATTTCCCAGATGGGAGGCCAGCTCAAAAGGCTTGGCTTTAGCTACGATTGGTCAAGGGAGATTGCAACATGTGACCCTGAATACTACAGGTGGGAACAATGGCTTTTTACAAGGCTGTATAAAAAAGGGCTTATCTATAAAAAAACTTCATACGTAAACTGGGACCCGGTAGACCAGACCGTGCTTGCTAATGAACAGGTAATTGACGGCAAGGGGTGGAGATCAGGAGCAGTAGTTGAACGAAAAGAAATACCGCAGTGGTTTCTCAAAATAACAGACTACTCCGATGAATTACTTGACGGCCTTGAGAAGCTCCACGGCTGGCCCGATGCCGTAAAAACAATGCAAAAAAACTGGATTGGTAAATCAATCGGCGTAGAAGCTGTATTTAAAGTAAGTGAATTTGATTTTGATCTCCCGATCTATACAACAAGGCCGGACACAATTTTGGGTGTTACATACCTGGCAGTTGCCCCGGAACACCAGCTGGCATTAAAAGCCGCAGAAACCAGTTCTGATGTAAAAGAATTTATTGAAGACTGTACAAAAACCACGGTATCAGAAGCAGACATTGAAACCATGGAAAAGAAGGGTCTTGATCTCGGTATACATGCAGTCCATCCGATAAGCGGTGAAGAAGTGCCGGTATTTGTAGCTAATTTTGTACTTATGAATTACGGTACAGGGGCTGTTATGTCTGTGCCTGCCCATGACCAGAGAGACTGGGAATTTGCAAAAAAATACGGCCTTCCTATAAACCAGGTTATTTTTCCAAAAGACGATAAAGAATCCGATATTAATAGAGAAGCATATGTTAATAAAGGAATACTAAAAAATTCGGGGCAGTTCGATGGACTTACATCCGAAGATGCTTTTGAAGCAATAGCTGAATATTTTGAAAAAGAAGGAACTGGTAAAAAGAGACTTAATTACAGGCTGAGAGACTGGGGCATATCAAGGCAAAGATACTGGGGTGCGCCAATACCAATAATATACTGCGACAAATGCGGGGTAATTCCCGTACCCGATGATCAGCTTCCGGTTGAACTTCCAATGGACATCGAAATATCCGGGGGAGAGATACCATCACTTGCCAAAATAGATAAATTTATTAATACAAAATGCCCCGAATGCGGCGGAGCAGCCAAAAGGGAAACAGATACAATGGATACTTTTGTAGAATCCTCCTGGTATTTCCTGAGATATGCTTCCCCTCACTATGAAAACGGTATGTTTGAAAAAGCCAGCGTGGATTACTGGCTCACTGTAGACCAGTACATCGGCGGTATAGAGCATGCAATACTGCACCTCCTTTATTCAAGATTTTTCACCAAGGCAATCAGAGACCTAGGCCTGGCCGGGCTTGATGAACCTTTTAACAATCTCCTTACACAGGGAATGGTAATCAAAGACGGTACCAAGATGTCTAAGTCCGTAGGAAATGTTGTTGACCCGGACGATATGATAAAAAAATACGGAGCAGACACCGTAAGGGTGTTTATGCTTTTTGCCGCTCCCGTAATAAGGGACCTTGACTGGAGTGATGAAGGCATAGAAGGTGGATTCAGGTTTTTAAACAGGGTCTGGCGGCTGGTTACAGAAATGATTGAGAATTTCGGAAGTACCGATGGGCCCGGTATTGATTACGATAGCCTGTCGGATAAAACAAAGGCAATCCTGCTTAAAACTCACCAGACAATTAAAAAAGTAACTGATGACCTGGAAAGATTTCAGTTTAATACTGCTATAGCAGCAATGATGGAACTTTTGAATGAATGCTCGCGTTTTAAAACTGAAAATGACAATGATAAAAAAGTATATATACAATCGGTCCTGACAATTGTTAGGCTTCTTTACCCGATAGCACCACATATTAGTGAAGAACTTTGGAAATTAAGCGGTAAGGAAGAAAGCCTTATAGACCTTCCGTGGATTGAGTGGGATGAAGAACATATAAAATCGGACCAGGTAAATATAATAGTCCAGGTCAACGGAAAACTCAGGAGCCAGATCCTGATGAATCCCGGTATCAGCAAAGAAGATATTGAGCAAACAGCCCGTAATGATAAGAAAGTACAGGCACATTTAGAAGGCAAGGATATTAGAAAGGTAATAGTAGTGCCTGATAAACTTGTAAATTTTGTTGTTGGTTAATTTTTAAATACTTTTGATTTTAGTTTTTCTTAAAAAAACCTGCTGAGTTTTTTTGCATTTTCTTCCGGAGAACCTTTTCCGAAAATACTTGTTATAGCTGCTATACCATCGACTCCGGTATCAATTATTTCCTGGGCATTGTTTTCCGTAATTCCACCGATTGCTAAAACTACGGTATCGGTAAATTTCTTTCGGGCTTCTTTAAGTATTTCAATAGACGTTGGCTGACGGTCTGGTTTAGTAGGTGTGTAAAAAGGAGTGCCGAATACAATATAATCAGCGCCATGATCTATGGCATATTGACCCCTCTCAATGCTGTTATAACATGAAACGCCTATTATTTTTTTATCACCCAGTTTTTTCCGGGCAAACTTTATTTCGGGATCATTTTCCCCGAGGTGGACCCCGTCTGCACCAAGTTCATAAGCAATATCAACGTAATCATTTATAATTAACGGGACATTATGTTTCCTGGTTATTTCCAGGAGTTTACTTCCAAGTTCATAAATTTCTTTGATGTTTACCTGTTTTTCCCGAAGCTGGACAACTCTTGCCCCGCCCATGATTGCCTGTTCCACTATTTCAACAAAATTTTCCCGGGGTATTAACTTTTTATCTGTAATAATATATAATCCGTTTACATGTTGATTCATGATAATTAATTTAACAAAAAAATTCAGTATTAACAATTTTAATACTTTACTTGAATTTTTGGTTGAAATTAATTAGAATCATTGTAGAATATTTGTATAATATCTCTAAAAGGAGGACGGAGAAATGATGAGTTTGACTAAGAGTTTGCTAAAGTCTAAGACATTATTACCTATATTTCTTATTATAGGCTTACTTGTGATTCCAGCTGGAAAAGCGTATTCGCAAGGCGTACTTATACCTCAATCCTTTTTCTTGGAAAGTCCATACAGCATTACAGATGTACAGGCTAATGGTGAATGGATTGATCTTGAGGATGGCAACGGTAATCTATGGATGACTAGATTCAGGGCTGATATCAATCTTTATGAAAACCTGCTTGGTGTTTATGTGAAAGTTCCATTTGCCGGAAATTCAGGTGGAAATCTAGATGGTGATTTTGATATTGGTAATATAGGAGTTGGTGGTAAAGCCGCGGTAGTAAGTACTGATTCGACAGTTCTGACCGGTGGTTTTGAGATAATCGTACCAACAACATCTGATAATAACGGCGCTTTATTAGCCAGAAATTATTTCAGGGATTTTGTCTACTTTGTAGATGAGGCTTGGACATTGGTACCTTATGCTGTATTTGGTGCAGGAAACGGAATGTTTGGCTTTCAGGCTAATATCGAAGGTGATATTATGCTTAATGCAGATGATATAGAAGGTGATAGCACAGAGTACCTGGTAAAATACGGTGGTACTGTTAGTTTAACACCTGAGTTCAATTTGCCATTCGCCATGTCATTCCTTGTTGAAGTACTTGCCCTTTCTTCATTGTCATTTGACGATAATATCACGGGTGGATGGATTAATCCGGGTATAAGAGTGGGAGGCCAGACACTTAGTATAGGTATTGCTGGTGAAATTCCTTTCGGAAGCGATGAAGTTAAGGATTTTGCAAAATTTGGTTTGATGGCAGATATAATCTTCAGATTCGGAAGCTAATATTAATTAAGGAAATTCAAATAGTTTGAAAATAATACAGGGAGCTAAAATTTAGCTCCCTTTTTTTATTTTAAAATATTTTTGTCTATTGTATCAACTACAGCATTATATTCATTTGGAAGCTCAATCGGCCTGTTTGCATACTTTGGTAGTACCTCGTCAAGCTCACTCTTGTGATAACCAATCTTGAATTCAACGAATTTGAGTCCGTGGGCAGTTGAGATTACTACAATCTTATCTTTGGGGTTAAATATTTTCTTCTGCTGCAGTTTTAAAAATACCGCCAGGGCTACACCCGTATGAGGGCAGTTAAAAGTACCTGTTTTGTCAACCATGGCGGCGGCATCAGCAAGTTCCTTCTCCGAAGCCTGCTCTACTATTCCTTCGAACTGTTTTAATATACGAATAGCCTTATTTATGCTTACGGGGTTTCCAATCTGGATTGCATTCGCAAGTGTTTTCTTGGCTTTAACCGGATGAAATTCTTTAAATCCTTTTTTATAGCTAAGATAGAGCGGGTTTGCATTTTCAGCCTGCGCACATACAATCCGTGGAAGTTTATTAATAAGCCCGAGATCGTACATAATAAGAAAGCCTTTACCCAGTGCTGAAACATTTCCAAGATTTCCACCCGGAATTATAACCCAGTCGGGCACTTCCCAGTCAAACTGCTGGCAAAGCTCAATACTGACGGTTTTTTGCCCCTCTATACGCAGGGAGTTAATAGAGTTTGCGAGGTAGATATTTTTTTCTGAAGTTACTTTTTGTACCATCTCCATACAGCCGTCAAAATCAGTATCGAGCGAAAGCACAAGCGCCCCGTTTGATATGGGCTGTACGAGCTGGGCAATTGATACTTTGTTCCTTGGAAGAAAAACAATCGCCGGTATGCCTGCAGAAGCGCAGTATGCAGCAAGCGCAGCCGATGTATCACCCGTAGAAGCACAGGCAACAGCAGGTATTTCTTTTTTTTCACTTTGCATCTGCTTAACCATGGATACCAGCACCGTCATACCAAGGTCCTTGAATGAACCAGTATGGCTATTGCCGCACATTTTTATCCAGATATCGTTCATGCCGATGTTTTTGCCAAACCTGTCTGCCCAGAAGAGGTTTGTTGCACCTTCATACATGGAAACTATGTTTTTATCCTCAACCATCGGACAAACCCATTCTTTCTTTCCCCACACAGAACTCCCATGGGGCCAGACCTGCTTTCTGTACCTGCCGTCAAATATTTCTTTCCATTCAGCACCTGATTTTTTTCTAAGCTGTTCCATGTCATGGGCAACTTCCAGCAGGTTGTTGCATTTTTTGCACCTGTAGATTATTTCATCAAGCTGGTATGTTTCTCCGCATTCTTCATTTATACAGCTAAACCAGGCTCTATATTCACTCATGGCTTAACAAAATACATTTTGCCTAATATAGTGTCAATTAATTGAAAAAATGTTTATAATATTCTTCAATGAAACTGCAGGAATATGAACACTGATTTATTATGTTATAAGCCTATAATAATCTAAGTAATTATATGTAACTATTATATAATATTAACTTTCTTGACATCCGGCTAAATATAAAAGAGAATAGTTGCTTATTTTTTCCGGGAGCGCGTAGCTCAGGGGAAGAGCGCTTGCTTGACATGCAAGAGGTCGCTGGTTCAAATCCTGCCGTGCTCACCATGTTTTGGAATAAAATTTTATGAAAATTAATATAGAAGGCAGCGAAGGAAAAGATTTTCAGCCCGGTTCAACAGTTGGCGATATACTTGATACATTTGGGATTAAGGAAAAATGTATCGGTGCAAAAGTAAACGGGACTGTTGTCGATTTTTTCCATAATGTAGAAGAAGATTCTGAAATTGAACCTGTTAAGAACGGTTCAGAAGAAGGACTCCAACTAATACGGCATACAGCGGCACATGTTATGGCCGAAGCGGTCCAGTCACTATTTCCTGAAGCTAAGGTTACGATAGGCCCGGTGATCCAAAACGGATTTTACTATGATTATGATTTTCCAAGGGGTTTTAATCCCGAAGACCTAGAAAAGATTGAACAGAAGATGGGAGAGATAATAAAGGAAAACAAACCTCTCACAAGAAAAACCATAACCAGGGATGAAGCAATTGAACTGTTTTCTAAAAATGGTGAGAACTATAAGGTTGAGATTATAGAAGACCTTCCGGAAAATGAAAATATTACACTTTACGACCAGGAAACATGGTACGACCTTTGCCGGGGGCCGCATGCACCGTCAACAGGCCTTATTAAATCTTTTAAACTTACAAGCTCGGCAGGTGCCTACTGGCGTGGTAATGAAAATAATCCCATGCTCCAGAGGATTTACGGTACTGCATTCTGGGACAGGAAAGAACTAAAAAAATATATTACGCAGCTTGAAGAAGCCAAGAAAAGGGATCACCGCAAACTTGGAAAAGAACTTGATCTTTTTAGTATCCAGGACGAGATAGGCCCGGGGCTTGTGCTTTGGCACCCCAGAGGGTCCAAGATAAGAAAAATTATAGAAGATTACTGGCGTGAAGAACATGAAAAAGCCGGTTATGAATTGGTCTATACTCCCCATATTGCAAAGCTGGACCTATGGAAAATAAGCGGGCATACCGATTTTTACAGTGAGAACATGTTTTCTCCCATGGAAGTAGATAACCAGGAATACCAGATCAAACCCATGAACTGCCCGTTTCATATTATGATTTATAAAACAAAAATACGCAGTTACCGCGACCTTCCATTAAGATGGGGAGAGCTTGG
>JAUXJP010000125.1 GCA_030624695.1 Candidatus Dadabacteria bacterium
GCGGAAGACTCCGAAGTTAATGATTTGCTTGACCCTAATTCCAACATAGAAGGATGCGTCAGAATACTAAAGCACCTTATTGATTATTTTGATGGGGATGTAGAAATTGCACTTGCCGGCTACAATGCAGGGAAATACGCGGTTATTAAGTATGATAACCAGATACCGCCTTATCCTGAGACTCAGCAGTACGTTGCCAGGGTTTTATCTTTTTATTCGGATATTAAATCTGAAAAGGTAAATTAACTTTTGAACCAGATTTTTTTGAATTGCTTTAAATCAAAATATAATATGGCTAAATGGAATTGAGAAAGTCCCGACTTATACCGCTAGTATGTTTTATAGTTGTCCTTGTTACCTACCTGTTTACAGCAAAAATTTATGTGCCCCGCCTTGTGCAGAACGAAATAGTTAAGTTCAGTGATGAAAGGGGTGTTGACCTTAGTGTCCGTAGTGTTTCTTTCGGCCTTCTTAGCGGGCTCGTCTTAAGCGATGCAAGGCTTGGGGATTCGGTATCTGTAGGCAAGATAAAAATGCATCCTTCTTATTTCCCGCTTATTTTTTCCGGTGAGATTTTTATAAAAAGCATATTGGTTGACAGGCCTTTGGTCAGGATAGACGATAAGCTGCCGGAACATATTATTAAGATTCAAAAGGGGGGAAAGAAGGAACCGGGAAGAAAGATTGAAATAGGAAACATAGAAATTGACGACCTTATTATTAATGCAGGTGATTCCGAGTACAGCCTGAGCGAACTCGATATTGAGATGCCTTACAGGGGAGAGACCGAAAACAGTATAAAACTTACAGGCAGCTTAGAAAATGATTCTCTCAGGCAGGAAGTAACTTTTATTTCGGATATTGAATTTAATAAGGATAAAAGCCTCAAAATCGACCTGGCATTTACTGATTTAAAAAAGGGTGAGATAACCGGTTTTTTACGGTTTCCCCAGGACCTTTCAATATATATTACAGCTGAAATAGATTACAGTGAAGGGCTTGATTCGGTTGGTAAACTCACTTTTATAAACAGCCTTGATAAATCCGAAGAGGGTGTTGTTGGTTTCGACCTTTCACATAAAAAAGAACCCGGGTTGCTCTCGATCAATTCATTAATAGGAAATATAGGTGAGATTCTTACCCTGGATATGAAAGGCCTTGCCGGGAACCTCCCTGATAATGGAATGGTGAAGTTAAACGGGGATCTTAATATCCCGGAAGTATCACTTCTTGAGCCGTGGCTTCCATTTTTAGATAGCATAAAAATTTCCGGATCACTTTTCTCGGATAATATCCTGGTAAAAAAAGACGAGGGTATAACTACATTAATTTCCGGGATGAATTCCGATAATTTCTTACTCGACTTTGGAGGAGACAATAAATTAATTGCCCGGAATCTAAGAACTGATAATGGCCTGGAATTTATCTATACAAAAGAAGATGATGCCGCGCGGTACAGACTCAGGCTAAATGATACTGCCTACAGTGATTTTAATTATCTCGATTATGAATCGAACTCCGGAAGACTCAAAAGCCTGGATTTTAATTTCAGGGAAGGTGCCTGGGATGTGAAACTTACTTCCGCGGGGACGGAAGTACTAAACAACTCCCTAAATGTTGTGCTGAGTGATTATCTGCTTAACCTTGATATATCATATAGTGAAGATCTTGATATCTCAGGTGACATTAAAGGGGCTGATGGGAAATACGGTGCATTTAGCCTGTTAACCTTTTTTACAAAATTTAATTTCAGAAATAACAAAATAGTATTTAACTCTCTTGAGGCTGGTATAGAAAATTACGGCGATATTTTTGTCGATTCAGGATCTTTTATTTTTCCGGCCACTGTTAACAGCGAGTACCTTCTCGAGATTAAAGATTCAAAATTTTTATATACAGACCCTAATATCAACGCAGAAAATATTAAGGGGCTTTTTACAATAAGTGCTTCTGAAAATGGGGGCAGTGTTATAGAAGGAAGAATAGTTGCCCAAAAGGCTTATCTTTACAGCAATATTATCGACAACTTAAGATTTGATTACTATTCATTAAATGACGACTACAAGATAAATAACATTGCAGGTGTTTTTTCCGGGGGGAAACTAGGCGGAAACTTTAGTTTTAAAACACTCGAGGAAAGCATTTCGTTTGAAACTGGCATAAACCTCTCAGGAATAAAAAAAGGGAACCTTAATGTTGAGACTGTAAATTTTGATTCAAAAGGAGTCATTGCAGGCGGGCTTTTTTCTGATACTAAGGGGATTCTGAAATTCGATGACCTCTATCTTGGTAAAGGTTATACGGAAGAAGACTTTGGCGGCGAACTGGAATTTACCGTAAACCCTGAAACCATATCGATAGTAAAGGGGTTTATATCTAATGACGAAGGAAAAAGGTTTTCTTTTACGGGAGGTGTAAAAGACTACGCAGGAGAGAACAGGAACATAAATTTAGTTGCTCCCGATATACCCCTGGACTTTCTTATTGATGTATTTTCGGGATACCTGCCCGACAGCACTTTTATACTCGATGTCGAGGGGTCGGTAGCAGTTGATTTTGAAGCATTGAATTTTTTAAGTGATAAGGAAATCTGGAACGGAAAAATAAAGATAAAGAATTCGACAATATCAGCATTTATTAATAATGCGGATGTCCTGGTAGAAGACGTTGAAGGATCAATAACAATAAGGGAGATAGAAGATACAAAAAGCCGGCTTAAGGGTTTGCTTGGTTCAGACCTTACGATTAACAGGCAGGTTTTTAAGAAATACCTGGCGGAAATAAAAGAGGAAGCGGACACCGAAGCAAGGGACTATATTAAGATTGGCAAACTGCAGTACGGTTTTTTTGAAATGGACAAAATAGAGGCCAAGTTTGAAATGGATAATGACGAGTTAAACCTTATCTATATGAGGTCTGACCTCTATAAAGGCAATCTCTATGCCAGCGGACTTTTAAACTATGGCGATTCAGAGGAATTATACAATATTAATTTGCTGTTTTCGGAGTTGAGCCTGAAAAGTATATCCGACAGCCTGCCTTCCATGCAGGGTTATATTACCGGATTAATAGACGGGCTTATATGGTTTTCCGGGGGAAACAGCTATACGAGTATCAACGGCCCTTTTTCATTCTGGGCCAGGGACGGTAAAGATGAGAAAAGGACAATTGGAAGGGCACTTCTTGAAAAGATAGGCGCTACCGGAAGGTTCTTTACAGGTTCTTCCAGGAGATACGATAAGGGCGAGATCGCCGGGTATATAAAGGACGGTTTTATTACGTTTAAAAAATTTATTATTTCGAATAGAATACTTGGTTATACTGACTTAAAAATCAAGGCAGACGAAAGGCAGAATTCTATTACTATAAAACACCTGCTTTCCGTTATCAGGGAGCTTGCCAGAAGGGCGAGCAGGGGAGATATCGAGATTGATTATCAGTAAACCCATATTAAGGAGCAAATGATGAGAACTATTACAGATAAACTTGGATATTTATTTTTCTTGTTATTTTCGGTGACACTGATTTCATGTGCGACAATTACAGTGAATGTTTATTTCCCTGCAGAAGAGGTAAAGCAGGCTTATACTAACCTTGAAGAAGAGTTTTTACTTGAAGATATTCAGGACAGCAATGACACTACATCACCACAGGCACCGCCTCCTCCGGGTTCCAGCATAAGGGAACTTTACGAATCAGAGCCAACCATCACAGTGACCAAAGTAGTCCCTTTGACGGGTGAGTTTAATTTTGACCTTATTAACAAGGCATTTGCCCAGGAAAATATTGCAAGGACTATTGAAGCCGAACTCAAGAAGATGCCGAATGTTGTTAAGGCATTCCAGGCAAGGTCTTCCAGGAAAGGTAAAGTCAAAGCACTTCTCAGCTCAAACGCAGTGGGTGAAGGTAACAATGGTATGCTTGTCGCTAGAGGTGACCTAGCCTCAGCTGACAAATCTGTAATGAATGCAGAGAATAAAGACAGGAAGACTATTATCAACGGGATGACTACCGCAATCCTGAAACTCAATAACCTGGAGAATACACCTGCTAATGACAAGAAGGTATATCCGGAAGCCGCGGAGCAGTTTGCAGCAACGAGGAGAGACGCCTCCAAGTCCGGCTGGTCAGTGCAGCTGCCAAACGGGAAATGGGCAAGGAAGAGGTAGCCTTATGGCAGTTTCCTCTTAGTCATCCTGAACTTGTTTCAGGATCCTTACTTTCATTACTACTCTATTAAATTTATAATTATTTATGCCTCCATCAAAAAACTACCTCACCAAATCCAAATTCCTTTCGGGCCTACAGTGCAGAAAAAAGCTATGGCTGAGTGTAAACC
>JAUXJP010000201.1 GCA_030624695.1 Candidatus Dadabacteria bacterium
AAATTCCCCTTTCACAAACTGGATATAATAAGCACCCAACAGAATTCCGCATATCCCAAGTATTGCAAATGCATTTATATTCCTGGCAAGTGAAGAGTTCATATATTAATGTTTAGTGAGGAAGTTGCATGGTGTAGGAACCAGGCAGCACAGAGAATAAGAGTGATAATGAATAAATAAATCGATACCCTCCTCATACCAAACCAAGCCATTAGCATGATTATTAAAAACAAAAGAAAAAGTCCTGCCATCATGATTAGTAAGATTCTCCTCAAATCAACAAATTATCGTAATTTTCAATATTTTTTAATTCAGTAATTTTTCATAATTTCTTACAATTATTTCAACTGCTTCGTTAATCTCATCGGTGGTGTTTTCTCCGCAGAAGCTGAAGCGGATGCTGGAATAGGCCTGTTCCTCGCTAAGGCCCATGGCTATTAACACGTAAGATGGAGAGGTGTCGAAGTTGGTGCATGCTGAGCTTTGTGAACACCTGATTCCGGCTTCATCAAGCATCATTGTAAGCTTCCTGCCATCTATGCCTTCAAACATAATATTTGAGGTATTGCATATCCTGCTTGAAGTAGAACCGTTTACTTTGGTATTTGGAACAGACTCAAGTATTTTCCCTTCAAAAAGGTCCCTAAGCTCGGTGAGATATTTTATTGTATCTTTAATATTTCCTTTTCTTATCTCCGCGGCTTTTCCCATACCTACTATCCCCGGAAGGTTCTCCGTGCCCGGCCTGAAACCCTCTTCCTGGAAACCACCGAATTGAAACGGGTGGAGAGAGAATTTATTGTTTGTGTAAATCGCGCCTACGCCTTGAGGGGCATGAAACTTGTGTCCTGCAAGAGCAAGATAGTCAATATTTTTATTTTCTAAATTAAATTCCAGCTTTCCTATCGCCTTGGCGGCATCCGTATGAAAAGGCACGTTTTTTTCTTTGCATATCTTTTTGATCTTATCAATTTCCTGTATTACCCCTGATTCGTTATTCACCCATTGAACAGATACAAGGTCTGTTTCTACAGAAAGCGCTTTTTCAAGCTGATCCATGTCCAAAACCCCGTATGAATCGACCTTGATATATTCGATACTCACTTCATGAATATCAAGAAAACCACACATTTTAATTATAGAGGAATGCTCTACATCAGTTGTTACAACTCTGGATTTTTGCTTAGCGCCCAATGAACATGAAGACAGTATAAGGTTATTGGCCTCAGTCCCGGAGCTTGTAAAAATAATGTTTTCCGGTTCGCAGCCTAGTAGGTCTGCAATATTCCTTCTTGCTGAATACAGAAGTTTTCTTGCACGGTCACCCGTGGAATGTATGCTCGAGGGGTTTCCGAACTCTTCCCCAAGTACCCTGCAAACCTCGTCCCTCACTTCGGGAAGTGGCTTTGTCGTGGCATTGTTGTCGAAATATATCTCTTTATGACTGTTTTGTTGGCTCATTATTCCTGCTGCTTTCTAATTCTTCCGGCAGTAAAATCGTAATACTTGGATTTTCATCTTCATTACTCTTTTGACCGAGATATGAAATAAACTTTATGCTCTCCGTGGTTCCTTTTCTTGTTAAATCAACTTCAAACCCAAAAAGATTTGACCGGTTATCCTGCCTGTAAACCCTTATATAATAAATAAGTTTATTTATTACCATTCCTAATCTCTTTTCTTCATTCTCACCCTTTTTTACTGCTTCTTCATCCGGTTTTATATATCCTTCCCAGACACCGGATGTAGTATATAAGGCAATCGGCATACCGCTTTTTATACCATACTCACTAATATCTAATTGCTTACCTTCCTCAATATCGCTATTTCTGTTTTTTATAAAGTTTTCCATTGCCCTTTTCACCACACACAATTAATATAACAATATATTATCATTGCTTTTAATTTAAATTCCAAATTTTTATGAATGAGAAATTTTATTATGCCGTCAAACACAGTTCAATTAATTCCGGTCAATTCAGTTCCCGAAATAAGTCCCGGTGACAACCTGTCAGGAATTATTTCTAGAGTAATAAAGAAAGAGGGGATCGAAATAAACAATAATGATATTATAGTAGTAGCACAAAAAATAGTATCGAAAGCCGAAAACCGAATTGTTAATTTAAAAAAAGTAAAACCCACAGAATTTGCCAGGTCTGTTGCAAAAGAGGTGGCAAAAGACCCGAGACTTGTTGAAGTGATACTCTCGGAAACAAAAAAAATTATCAGAATGGATATGAGGAAAAAAGGCCACGGAAGGCTTATTGTGGAAACAAGGAACGGCCTGATACTGGCAAATGCCGGAGTCGATACCTCTAATGTTACAGGTGGTGGATCTGTAACTCTTCTCCCTGTTGATTCCGATAAATCCGCTGACAAAATCAAAAACAGTATTCTTAAAAATTTAAAAAGAAAGGTCGCAGTAATAATCACCGATACAGTCGGCAGGCCCTGGAGAGAGGGGTTGGTCGATATCGCCATTGGATGTGCGGGGATTAAACCCCTTGATGATAAAAGAGGGCTAAAGGACTCCAGGGGTTTTTTGCTTAATGCCACGGTAATGGCAACTGCGGACCAGGTGGCTTCAGCCGCAGGACTCCTAATGGATAAAAACAGCCAGACACCATTAATAATTATTCGGGGCCTTCGCTTTAAAACAGGAAACAAGGGCTCAAAATCCCTTATCAGGTAATCAAAAAACGACCTTTTCAGGTAATTGGTTAAGTTGCCTTATTGAAAATAAATGGCAAAGCCCTTGATTACAAGCCAGGCAGAAACACAAATCAGAAGCCAGTAATCCCTTAGCAATGCCTCTGTTGGATCACCTTTAGATTTTCTTCGTGCTAAATACACATATCTTATTACCCCGAAACAAACGAGTGGAATCGTAACGAGAATAAGTCCGAAACTATTAATTACAAGGTATATGGAGTAAGTAATAATCGAGGCTGTTGAAAACACTACAAGCATATAATCAAGAAAAGACTTATCATACTTTTTAAGCACTTTTCTGAAACTGCTGTATTCCCCGGTCATATTAAGCTCCGACCTTCTCTTGCCGAATGCAAGAAGCAGTGACAAAAAGAGTGTGGTTAGAATTAACCACCCTGAAATGAGAAGCCCGGAAGAAGCACCTCCAGCTGCTAT
>JAUXJP010000147.1 GCA_030624695.1 Candidatus Dadabacteria bacterium
ATTCCAATCTCGGTTGCGCCGACAAAAACCAGTTTATTTTCGAGTTTTTCCTTGGACAATACACCTTTTAATACATCAACTGCAGAATAAACGGGAAATGTCCCGGACTCCCCGTAATAGTTTAAAAGAAGTTCTCCACTCTCATTGGCCGGTATGGAAATTTCATTTAGATTTATGCTTGCAACACCAAAATCCGATAGAGTAAGGAGGATCTTTTTTTTTGAGAAATTGCTTACACCTTCAAGGTTAAGTGAAGGGTAGTAGTTTCCTTCAAAATTAAAAACCAAAGGAGCCTGCCGGTAAACACCGTCATTGTCCGGAATGATATTAAAGAATCCAAAACCCCGGGCATTTTTTGCAATTTCGGGGATATTTAATTCTGCCGAATTAAACTGCCTTATATCGCTATTATCTGAACCATGAAGGAACTTTATAAGGCCGATTTTTGATTTTTTAAGCAGTTTTAATGATTGAGGGTCTATTTCCTCGCTCGAGTCATCCCTGAAGAAATAACCGAGAATTACATTTTTATTTTCTTTAATCGATTTTCCAAGTGCAGAATCAGGTTTTGCAGATTCTTCTTCGGAGAATACAACATCAAATACAGCAGTTTTTACGTCATATTCAAAAAATTTATCTACGAGATCTGCAATTTCAGACCTTGACCAAGGCCACCTGCCAATTTCGTTTACACTTTTTTCATCAATTGCTACTATTACTATATCCGGGCTTGGTTCCACAGGCCCTCTTGACCTGAACCTGAAATCACTCAGCCTGAGATCAACTTCTTCTAATACAGGTGTATTAAATATATAAAGGGAGATTGTTAAAAGAGAGCTGATTAAACCGATAATTAATACAACAAACAGTGGAGATCTATTTTTAAGCAATGAGTTAATATCCAAGTTTGAAAATAATATATGCAGAATTAATTTAACATATAATACAGTTAAACAGATGGTGAAGGAAATTTTTTAGTAATAAGTTGAAACAAACAGATTTACAGGTAACCGCTAAGATACTTATTGCCGGTTGGCTCAGGCATGCCGCCTTCCGGTTCCATTGTAATATAGATGGCCTTAGTATCGGATGGTTTAGGCATACAGCCAATCGTCAGCATGTATGTGCCGTCTGGATTTACATTGAAAGTACCCATTGCTTCAATAACACTATTGTCTTTATGTAGAACCCAAAGCTGGTAAACATTTTCATCAGGAAGTTCTCTTAAATTAGAAACATATAACATTGCATCATTACTGGTTTTATTCCATGCAAGGTTGCCTACTGCTTTTGATTGATCGTCGGCAGCCAGTTTAATCTGGAATACGTCAGGATTGCTTACAAAATCCACAAAGTGGTGGTTTTCTTCATACTCACTCTGAAGTTTGGCAATTAGCGTACTCTGTACATTTAACTGCTGGGTTAATGTAAATGTATAAATTAAAAGAAATCCGACAACTGAAGCAGCAATGGCAAATCCATACCTGTTAAAGAAGCTTGGTCTTAATATATTGTCACTTTGATCTGCCGGGAAGTTCTCATCTGCTAATGTTGAGGTTTCCTCTATCTTTAAAAATATTTCAGATTTAATGTTTTCAGGGACTTGTAATTCTTCTTCATAAGAATAAGCGGTATGGTCAAGCAGAAAACGGGTTTCTTTGTAATAACTTAAAAACTCAGGATTTTTTAAATATTCCTCTGCTTCAGCCTTCTCGGCGGGATCTAAAGCACCAAATATGTAAAGATTAAGAAGTTCATGTATTTCTGTTTTTGATCTCATAACTAAATTTCTATCATAAACGGGGATAATTTATCCCGAAGTTTAGCAATCCCCAGATGTACTCTCGTTTTTGCTGTACCAAGCGGAATATTCAGTATTTCTGAAGCTTCCTTATGTGTATAGCCTTCAAAATATATTAACTCTATTATTTTTCTTTGCTCAGGTGATATAGATTCCATTGCTTTCATAATTACTTCCCTTCGTTCAGACCTTTCACTTAAAGTGAAATCATAAGCTGTATCAGATTCCAGGTTATCCAGGTCAAGATCAACATTGAGTTTCTGTTTCTTTGTCTTTCTCAGAATATCGATGGACTTATTCCTGGTAATATTAATTATCCAGGTTGATACAGCACCCTTTGTATTGTTATATGTATCAGCTTTATTCCATATCTGAACAAATACGCTTTGAAGTACCTCGCCGGCATAGTCATGATCCTTAACAATCTTGTTTCCCAGATTGTAAACCAGTTGTGAATACCTTTCATATAAGATACCAAACGCAGTCTTATCCTTCGATGCTATGTTTGCTAATAAATCTACGTCTGAAATCGTGTTTTGGTTTAGTGCCATAGTAAATTAATGGTAAGAATTTCTAAACAGATATATATAAATTGTTATTATGGATATTTCTAAATTTGTAATTATGATAATGGGTTAAACAGTTTTTTTCCATACAAAAATTAATTATACTAAATTAGGTTAATATGGCTGAACAGATTTTAAGGGATTTTATGATGATTTTGGTTACGATTGATCCAATCGGCACCCTATCAATCTTTGTTCCGCTTACAGGCAATATTCCGGAAAAAGAAAGGTTTAAAGTAGCAAAAAGGGCCGTGTTATTTGCTGGAATTATTCTTTTCGCATTTTTAATTATCGGACAGATAGTACTGTCTTATATAGGAGTAAAACTGGTTTCCTTTCAGCTTGCCGGAGGAATAATCCTTTTTATATTCAGCCTGAAGATGATATTTGGTACGGTTATTTCTCCAAATGAGAAGGGGCCTGAACCCGATCATGATCCAGCTGTTTTCCCCTTAGCCATACCTTCTATTGCAAGCCCTGGATCAATAATGGCGGTTGTTTTACTAACGGATAATAATGTCAGGTCATATGCTGATCAGGGTATTACGGCATTAATGCTTTTAATAGTTCTGGTATTAACTCTTCTTATGCTTAAGCTTGCCAACCCGATTCACAAATTCATAGGCAATGCCGGGTCCAATATTATGATAAGAGTTATGGGGCTAATACTTGCCGCACTTGCTACTCAGCAGATACTTGAAGGTATTACCAATATTATAGACAATAAATTTTAGAAAATTTTTTAGTTCAATTGACTTTAATTGTAGTAGATGGTAATTTTTACCATCTAGTTGTTACTATTATGGATATTAAAAGTCGATAATTAATTATGCAAGTAAGCAGAACCTTAGATTATGCTGTCAGATCACTGATTTATATGGGAAATCATGAAGTTCCCCGTATGAGTATGAAGGAAATATCAGAGGCGCAGCATATACCACAAAACTACCTCGCAAAGATTATGCGCCGTATGGTGGAAAGGGGTCTAATAAGATCAATGGTCGGCCCGGAAGGTGGCTATTTTCTCAGAAGAGACCCCAAGGACATCAATCTAAGGGATATATACGAAGCAGTCGAAGGGGAATTAAGGGTGATAGACTGCATGGATCAGGACGAAGTGTGTGCTCTCTATGAGAACTGTACCCAGCTGCCGGTATGGGATAAATTACAGGTCACAATGATTAAGTTGCTTGAAAAAACTTCTCTTAAGGACCTTCTAACAGAGAGCGGCGAAAATACTGAACTATTAAAAGGTAAGGAGGCTCAGACTCAATGAGCATAGATATTGAAAAATTGGCGGAACAGGAATATAAATACGGTTTCACTACGGAAGTAGAACAGGAAATTGCGCCCAGGGGCCTTAATGAAGATACAATCAGATTTATTTCCTCAAAAAAAGATGAACCTGAATGGCTCCTTGACTGGAGACTTAAGGCCTACAGGCACTGGCTCACGATGAAAGAACCTGACTGGGCTTTTATTTCGTACCCAAAAATTGATTTTAACGATATAAGTTACTATGCAGAACCTTCGAACAATCCCAAACCTGAGAGCCTGGATGATATTGACCCGGAAATAAGAGAGACATATGA
>JAUXJP010000012.1 GCA_030624695.1 Candidatus Dadabacteria bacterium
AAATAAATTAATAGTTGAAATTCTCAGTAATTCTAATATAATTGTTTCTATATATACAATACTAATAAAATATAGTAATAATATATTAGTAACATCGTAAATATATAACAAATAAGAGATTCAAGAAATTGAAATGTTGAATGTCATATTTGTTGTGAAGAGGCAAGTAAATGTTTTATGATGAATATATATTTTTTTAATAATTAGACTTAATTTTCATGAGGCTTTTTTTCTGGGGGGATTGGGCTAATAAAAAAGTTCAAATTAGAAGTATTAGTTAACTTCAATAAGATTTGTTCAGCCTGTAATATTCTTTACGAAACCCATTACAAAATAGAATCTGCCAGTATAAAGGCCATGATAAAAAAATATGCAGGGATTGTTTTAAGATCTTAAAAATAATGCAGATTAATTAAATAATTATAACTCACTGAATAGATGAATAATACTGCTATGTTTGGAAATTATCATGGATAAAAACGAAATAATACCCAGAGTTCCACTGGATTGTGTCGGTGAATGCATAAAATGTAAAAAATTCTCCAGATTGCACATTATGGAAATTACAATACATAATAAGACAGATCAAATACCATTTTGCATTGATTGTTTTGAAAAAATAATAGAAATTGCTTTTGACGAATAATTAATAGAAATAAAATATTATGTAAATACTAAATATTAAGAATACTGATAATTATGTTAAAACCTTTCATTTTGCTTAAGCCGTATATTTACCTAAACTATATCAGATAAGTAAAAAGGAGCATCTATGAAACAGGTTTTGATATATACAGTATTATTCTCCTCATTTTTATATATTGGATTTAATATTTTAAGTGCTGAAGAAAATGTCTCGGGTTTTGATGTAATTCAGCAAAATAGTGAAAATCCTATAGAACTTGGCCATGTAAACTGGCTTAGGAACTATAACGTAGCAAAAGCCAAAGCTATAAAAGAGAATAAACCATTACTTATTTTTTTCCAGGAAGTGCCTGGATGCAGTACTGCTTCCGGATATGGTAAAAGGGTTATGACACACCCTTTGATAATTGAGGCTGTTGAATCACTTTTTGTCCCGGTAGCTATTTATAACAATGTAGGCGGTCACGACCGGGAGATACTTAATTCATTTAACGAACCATCCTGGAACAATCCAGTTGTAAGGATTATTACCCCTGAGGGTAAATCACTTTCCCCAAGGTTAAACGGTGACTATACCAGGCTTGGACTTGTTAATTCTATGGTTGAGGCGTTAAAAAATAACAATGTGCCTGTACCCCGATATCTGGAAATTCTTCAAAAAGAACTTTCTGCAAAAAATACCCAAAAGGATAAAGCGGTATTCTCTATGTACTGTTTCTGGACAGGGGAGGCTGGCCTTGGAGATATAGACGGGGTTATTTCAACGAAGCCCGGGTTTATGGGAGGCCGTGAAGTTGTGCAGGTTGAATTTGACACAAAGGTGATTTCTTACAGTGATCTTATTAACACCGCGAGGAAAAAAAATGTTTCAAAAACAGTTTTTGTAAAAAATGATTCGGAAAGAAAAACTGCCGAACAGGTCCTTGGTAGTGGTTTTGTGCTGGATGCAGGCACATTCAGGTCGGATAACGAACCAAAGTACTATATGTCGAAGACAGTTTACAGGTACGTTCCCATGATGCGGCTTCAGGCCTCACTTGTAAATTCTGCAATAGGAAACCGCACATCTCCGGATAAGTACCTGTCACCAAGACAGCTTAAAATACTTTCATTGGTAAAAAAGTACCCGGATCTTGACTGGAAAAATACAATAGGAAATAATGAAATTACGTCTACCTGGAATGAAACATTAAAAACTGCCAGAAGTGGTTAATATACTGCCCTATCAATGCCTTCAACCCTGACAATTTGCCAGGAACCCAAAGTAGATTTTTCAAGATAGACGGTAACGTTTTCAGGTGTTTCCTTTAGGCCCAGGATCACAGTTTCTATGGATCCATTACTTGCTGTTGCTTTTACGCCCATGTTAACAACTGCAGTTTCCCTGCCATCCTCGTTTTTAGAAACTGATGAACTCAGTTCAGAAACTATCCCTTCTGTTTTTTCATATTTCTCAAAAACGTTTTTTACAATGTTTTTAACTACTATATAATTAAATCCGTGTTCATCTTGATAATGATGTGAAAAGTTATCCATAAACTTATCTAAATTCTTTTCTTCACCGGCTCTAACCATTTCATGAAAATAGTTAATAAAATATTCATCGTCATTTTTCCCTCCGGAGAAGAAAATATAGGCTAGAGCTAAAATTATTAATCCAAATACCAGAAGTTTTTTCACTGTTCTATATATTCCTTAATATTAATAATGTTGTTTTTTACAATCACTGTTACTGTACCACCTAAATCTGTTTCATATATGTTCTTATTAATATCTGAAAAATTATTTTTACATTTTCTACATACTATTATCTCGGGACTGTAATTTTTTATAATATTATCAGTATTGATTTTTGCATTTTGAGTTATATAAAGCAAACTACTTTTTTTATTATTAAACAGACCGGATTCTATCTCTTCACCCATATGAAAAACGTAGTCGTCATAATTAACTTCCAGGAGCAGTGGGGGCGGATATTTACTGTCATAGACAAAAGAACTGCCGGGCCTTAGAAATGACAATGATAAACCGTCAATTTTTAGGGAGTAATCTTTATTTGAAATTTTATTCAGTCTAATATTTCTCTCATATATTTGTTCCCAGAGTTCGCTCTTTAGCTTGTGGCCATTGATCCATATATTCTTAACATCAATTTTTTTTAATATTGCAGTTGCCCCTTTTATATGCGACATGTCCAAAGATGTAAGAACAAGGTGGTCTATTTTTGTAATGTTATTGTGCAGCAAAAACGGGTTAAGAACGGATCTTTCTATAAAATCTGATTTTGATTTATTTGAATACCCCCCGCTAATTAGAATGGTGCCCGAAGAAGGTGTTTTAATAAGCGCAATATTCTTTTTTCCCGTATCAAGAATGTTTATCTCAAGTTTACCCGTTCCATGACTATGAAAATTATTTACCCCAAATATAACTAGCAGTATGAGTGCTGCGGGGAGAATGTAATTAACATTTTTATATTGCCTTCCTACTAGAATTAATCCGGCCGTAAGCATAAGAAAAAAAGTAGTTATAAAATTTATCTTTGGGGCAGTTATTGTTGCGAGGCCCAGCCTGTCTACCCAATCCGTAATATTTAGTAATATGGATATAAAGTAGGTGTTGATATTTAAAAGAAATAATGAAAGTAATGAAGAAATTCTGAAGGTTATAAGTGAAAGAAGTCCAAGCGGCACTATAACAAATTCCACAAAAGGAATAAATACAAGGTTAGCAGGTACTGAGAATACAGGGAGATATCCAAAAGTGTTAATGATAAGCGGTAGAGTTATTATTGTTGCAGCAATTGTAGTTGTAAATGCAGTTTTAATTTTTCCAAAGCCTGTACTGATTTCAAGCGGATAGGAACTATGAATTAAAAGAATCCCAAATACAGAAAGGAATGAAAGCTGAAAAGATAGTTCAAATAAGGAATTTGGATTACTAAACAAAATTATCAGGCCAGCTACTAATAAAGTATTTAACTTTAAATCATTTTTTCCAAGTACTATGGATAAAAGATAAATGGATACCATTATAAATGCTCTTACCGCTGAGATGGAAAAACCTGCAAGAGCGGTATAAATAAAGACAGGCAATATTGTTAACATTGCAGCAAGTCTTGGCATCTGGAAAGTCAGGAGAATGTATTCAGACCTTTTTAGCACCCATTTAAACAAAAAATAAAAGCCTATTGCTATGGCTCCCACATGAAGGCCCGAAATTGCAAAAATGTGTGCAATACCAAGGCCTGAAAATATTTCCCTTATCTGACCCGGTATATTGCTTTTGTCACCAACTGTAAGTGCTTTTATTATTGAACTCTCAGGATACCCAGTGTTTGACTCAGCAAATCTGCTAAATTCAGTTCTAATATGATTTATTCTATATAAAAAAGGATTTACATCAGGATCCTTACCGAGAAATTTTATGTTTTTACTTTTTACATAAGTAGTAAAAAAAATGTTTTTTCTTTTATAAAATTGTTCAATATTAAAACTTCCGGGATTGTTAAAGTTTTTAATTTTCTCTAATCTTATTTTTTTTAATTCTATAGTATCGCCATATGTTAAGTTGAGATCTGTATCTTCGAGGTATGCAACTATTTTGGAATTGGACCTTATTTCATCTGTTCCCGGGTTTATGCTCTTTAGCCTTACAAACAGACGGATACTGCTTTCCCTTTGCTCCGGGTTTTTAATCAGGGTCCCTGTTACTAAAACTTTTTGGCCTGAATATTTTTCCATGTCGGGGTTAGCTGAATAGTCAGGAGTGAGGAAAAAACCCAGTGGTAAAAATAGAATAAAATATAGCCCGGGGTATTTTATAATTGTTATAAATACGGGAACAATAAGGATAAAATATGTTGTGTGGTCGGCTGTAAAATATGTCTTTGTAAGTATGCCGGCGCAAAAAAATAGCAGGAAGACGGCAGTTTTGTATTTAATGAATAATGTCATTAAATAACTATTATATCTTTTTTATTAACACAATTGCAGTTGCTGCAATTCCTTCCTCCCTTCCCGTAAATCCCAGGTGTTCTGTAGTTGTTGCTTTTACTCCAATTTGATCTGCCAAAATTCCAAGTGCATTTGATATGTTAATTTTCATTAAATCTATAAAAGGTGCGAGTTTAGGCTGCTGGCAGATAATAACTGTATCAATATTTACTATCTCGTAGTCTTTTGACTTTAATATTTGGTCTGCTTTCCCAAGGATAGTTGTGCTGGAGATATCCTTAAATTCTGGGTCTGTGTCCGGGAAATGGGTACCTATATCTTTTTCGCCAACTGCGCCGAGAATAGCGTCGGTAATTGCATGAAGAACTACATCGGCATCTGAATGTCCAACAAGTCCCCATTCATGAGGTATTTCTACACCACCCAGTATAAGTTTTCGATCCTTTTCGAACCTGTGCACGTCAAAACCATTTCCAATTCTATACATTGAACTCTTTTAGGAGAAACCCCGCAAGTTTAAAATCATCATTTGTGGTAATTTTAATATTATATTCCCATCCTTCGACAAGAGAAACCTCGAAGCCGGCATATTCGACCATCTGAGCTTCGTCGGTGAAGATAGCTTCTTCGTTTAATTTCCGGTCGTAACATTCGTTTAAAATATTATAATTAAAGGCCTGAGGTGTTTGTGATCTCCAGAAATTTTCCCTTGGAAAGGTGTTTTTTACAACTCCTTCAACAGCCATTTTCAGGGTGTCTGTAATCTGTAGGGCTGTTATTGCCGAACCATTTTTACCTGCACTGGCCACAACTTTTTTTATTAAATCTACATTGATTAAAGGCCTCGCAGCATCATGTATAACTACTATATCTGTATCAGTCGAAATACTATCAAAACCATTTTTAACCGAGTCCTGCCTTTCAATGCCGCCCTCAACTACGCACTTTACCTTGCTAAATTTAAATTTCTCGACAATGTCCTTTCTTGTAAGGGTTAATTCATTTTTTGGTGCAACAATGACAATTTCATCAATGTTTTTAGATTTTTGAAATACCTGGAGAGTGTAAAAAAGCAGGGGTTTACCCTGAATTTCAAGATATTGCTTTTTAGTTTTGCTTTTTAACCTTTTACCTGAACCTGCTGCGGGAATAATTGCAGAGGTTTTAATCTTAGCCATTTATGCGTGAAACTATATTATCTTTTTCAATTTTTGCAAAGATCATACGGCCGGTAGAAGTTTGAAGTACACTGGTAACTGAAACATTGACCTCTTTTCCAAGGGACCTTCGTGCATCATCCACAACTACCATTGTGCCATCATCCAGGTATCCAAGTGCCTGATTATGTTCCTTGCCCTCTTTGACCAGCTGTATGTGTATAATTTCACCGGGAAGAACAATCGGTTTTAAAGCATTTGATAGTTCGTTCAGATTTAAAACTTTCACTTTTTGTAAATCTGCAACTTTGTTGAGATTAAAATCATTAGTAATGATTATTCCCCTTAATTTTTTGGCAAGCTCCACGAGCTTGAGATCGACTTCCCTGATATTTGGGAAATCATGGTTAGTAATTTTTACAGTTAAGCCGGGTATATCATTCTGCATTCTCTTGAGTACATCAAGTCCCCTTCTCCCACGCACTCTTTTGGTCGCTTCCGAGGAGTCTGCTATGTACTGAAGTTCTTTTATGATAAAGTTTGGGATTATTACTTCACCCTCAATGAAGCCGGCATCTGAAACGTCGGCAATTCTGCCGTCTATTATTACACTTGTATCAAGAATCTTTGTAATACCGCCCCTGTTCCTATATCCAAAACCAAACCTTTTAAATGAACGGTCGGAATCAGTGCTTTTGTAAATTCCCAGGGTAATACCGAGTGCCAGGAAGAAAGAAAACATTACAATTTTTACAATTGGCACGAACTGGCTCTGAATATTTATAAGGTCTACGACCTGTGCGGTTGCAAAAAACAGGAGTATCGAGATTGACAAACCAACTGCCATACCAAGGGCTGAACGGCTGGTAAGCCTCTGGGTAAGAAAGTTTATTACCCCTAGTGCCAAAAGGGAGAAAAATGCAAGGGCCCCGGCCAGGTATAGTGATGAATTAATGGTACTATCAAGCATATTGGTTGATACCAGAAAAGTTATAACACCGATTATTAATGAAAATAGTAAAGTTAATATCATATTCTTCTTCGCCTCGTCTTCCACAATTAATGTTAATCATGAAACGTCTTTAAATAATTATATTTTATAAAATCTCCATAAACAAGTTAAAAGATCCAGGTAGATAAATTAATTTATCTGTCCAATCTTCTCCGTAATTATATCCACAACCCTTATATACCTGCTTTCACCATAACCGGGTTTTTTTGCAGTCCCCTGGGTACCAAAATCAGTAATTAATTGGCCTGTAGTACCATCAATGAACTGAACCCAAAGTGATGTTCTGCCCTTTCCGCGGTCGTCAATTCCCATAAATATCATTTCGCAGTATTTGCAGCCCTTAATAAAACCTGTGACTACTCCCTTTACAATAAGCACGTTTTCACTTGAGTCAACGGGATCTGATGACCTGTCAATAACCCTGAAATTGCCTGTTTCCAGTAATTTTTCTGCAATCATGTCGGGTATAATTGTGACAGAATCCAGAGGGACAAATTCTGTATCGGTTTTGCTAAAATCGGGAATCTGAATAATGCTATATTTTTTACCTGTAGTGACAGGTTTCTTATAAACTGTTGTAAACTGGGCTCCGCAACCGTAAATAAAAATCAAGGAAAATATCAAGGTTACTGTTCTGATCACTTGGAATCCTCCGGTATTTTTCATAAAGAAATTATTTTATTATGATGCAGTAAATTGAAATTTACACCGTTCATGCTAAAATTTTCAAAACTGCAATTAGGAATCTTAATGAGAATTTGCACACTTGCAAGTGGTAGTTCCGGAAATTCCCTATATATTGAATCTTCACAATCAAAAATACTTGTTGATGCAGGTATTGGCCCGAGGATATTAAAGAAAAGGCTTGAATCGATTGATGTGGATATAGTTGATATTGATGCTGTTATAGTTACTCATGAGCATGAAGACCATACAAGGGCAATTACAAAAATAAAAATTCCCGTGTATGTAGCGTCTGAGACTGTTTCGGTATGGAAAAATAAAGTGGATTGCCTGAACGAATTTGAAAGTGATGAGCCGTTTGAAATAAAAGACCTGTTTATTACACCTTTTTCAGTTCCGCATGATGCAATAGACCCAGTTGGATTTACAATTCAGACAGATAATTTAAAGGTGGGTGTTGTTACAGATATAGGTTCGGTAACAAGCCTGGTTGTTGAGAAATTAAAGGATTCCAATGTGTTGGTTCTAGAGTCTAATCATGATATGAACCTACTTCTCTACAGTCAGTACCCCTGGTTGTTAAAACAGAGGATTAAAGGCAGGCTTGGGCATCTTTCAAATGTACAGACGGGAGCGCTTTTAAACACCGTATTTAACAAAGATTTAAAGCATGTTGTACTTGCGCACCTTAGCATGATTAACAACAGTCCGGAAGCCGCATACGATGAAGCTATGAAAATTATTTACAGCAAAAACTCAGATATTACAAAAGTCCATGTCGCACCACGTAAAACCGTAGGGGAGGTACTAAGCATTTGATTTCAAGATACTCCAGAGAGGAAATGTCGCGAATCTGGACCGACGAGGCAAAGTATACAAACTGGCTTAATATAGAAATAGCGGTTTGTGAGGCATGGTGTGAACTTGGTGAAATACCCAGGAAATCACTAAACACAATAAAGAAAAGAGCTGATTTTAAAATCTCGAGAATAAATACCCTGGAAAAGAAATTAAAACACGATGTCCTTGCTTTCCTTACATGTGTTGCAGAATACGTAGGAGATGATTCAAGATATATACATCTTGGTATGACTTCATCAGATGTTCTTGATACTTCCCTTTCAATGCAGCTGAGGGATGCCGGGTATTTAATAATCACGGATATTAAGAAATTACTTACAGAACTGAAAAGAAAAGCCCTTCAGCATAAAAATACACCTATGATAGGCAGGTCACATGGAATACATGCTGAGCCCAAAACACTGGGACTTGTATTTGCTCTCTGGTATGATGAAATGAGCAGAAACCTGGAGAGAATGCAGAAGGCCACAAAAGATATTAGCATCGGTATGATGTCAGGTGCAGTCGGTACATATGCGGCTATAGACCCGAAAGTTGAAAAAATTGCCTGCAGGAAACTCGGGCTTAAACCCTCAAAAATTTCCACCCAGGTAATACACAGGGACCTTCATGCCCAGTATTTTCTTACACTTTCGCTTATTGCTTCGGCAATTGAGAGGATTGCCACTGAAGTAAGGCATTTTCAGAGGACAGAGGTCCTTGAAATGGAAGAGCCATTTGGAAAGGGTCAGAAAGGTTCTTCTGCAATGCCTCACAAGAAAAATCCGATACTCTCTGAAAACCTTTGCGGATTGGCAAGGATTGTCCGTTCTTCTGCAGTTCCGGCACTTGAAAACATTTCTTTATGGCATGAAAGAGACATTAGTCATTCATCGGTAGAAAGGGTAATAGGGCCGGATACTACTATACTTACCGACTTTATGCTGACCAGGGTTGCTGGCATGATTAAGGGCCTTCAGATTTACCCTAAGAACCTGGAAAAAAACATCTGGACTACAAACGGACTTGTCTTCTCGCAAAAAGTCCTGCTAAAACTCATATCAAAAGGGATAACACGTGAAAAGTCATATTCCATGGTGCAAAGAAATGCTATGGAATGCTGGAAGAGCGGGAAAAACTTTAGAGAAATTCTGCTTAAAGACCCAGAGGTTAAGGGCCTTTTAACTGAACAGGACCTTGATGCATGTTTTGATGTAAAGCAGCATTTCAATAATATAGACTATATATATAAAAATGTGTTTGGAACAACAAAAAACAGGAAAAAATAATGATTGCATTATAAAAGTTGACTGGTATTCTGTAGTTTGAAAATTAAAAACCTATTATAAAGATCCAAAATCAAAAATACACAATAATCGGATTAATCCGGAGGTAATATAATGAAAAAGTTATTAAGTATGGTTTTATTGTCTAGTTTGTTTTTGACGTTTGCATGTGATTCCGGCCCTAAAGAAGATGCTGCAACAACTACTGCAGATAGTGCACAGGAAGCAGCTACAGAAGCAGCCCCTGCAGCAGCAACAGAAAATGTTAAGACAGCTCCCCCTGCTAACCAGGACACTGAAAGCAGGCTGATCTCCTTTTTTAAATCTAAATTCGGTACCAGGCTGCCCGGCAATGCCAGCGTAAAGCTTGGGAAGTTCAAAAGCAGTAATATCCAGGGTATAGATGAAGGCAGTTTTATATTGGATATTCCCGGCCGTGGTGAGCAGCCAATTCCTATGCTGATCAGCCAGGACAGAAAATATCTTATAATAGGTGCAGGTGAACCAACAAATCTTGGAGATTTTAAGGCGTCAGGAATGCCTGGTTTAAGGCAGGGTACTATTCCTTTTGGAAGGCAGCAGATTCCGGTACTTATATCTGATGACGGCAGCCAGTTAATAGTAGGTGAAATACTTGACTCTACCGTAGACCCTCTCCAGGAAATTTTAAGTAAAATATCAATGGACAATGTACCACTAAAAGGTAATGCAGATGCACAAATCACAATTGTTGAATATTCAGATTTTCAGTGCCCGTTCTGTAAACGTGGAAGTGATATGCTTCCAGGATTACTTGAAGAATATGACGGAAAAATAAAAATTGTGTTTAAGCAGTTTCCACTTCCAAATCACAACTGGGCGAAGCCTTCTTCAATTGCCTCATTATGTGCTTTTGAGCAGGGTAACGATCAATTCTGGGCATTTCATGACATGGTTTTTGCAAAACAAAAAGAAATTAGCCTACAAAACTCAACAGACAAATTTAACGAGTTTGCAAAAGAAATTGGCCTTGATCAGTCAAAATTCGATGCCTGCCTAAGCTCGGGTGAAAATGCAGCCAGAGTTGATGCAGAGATACAGGAAGGCCAGCTTGTCGGAGTTAGCTCTACACCTACATTTGTAGTTGACGGGCTTATTGTTCCTGGTGCTGATTTACAAAGTATCAAGAACGCTATCAATTCAAGAATGTAAAAACCTAAATGTTTGAATCCTGACTAGCTGTTTTTTATACAAATAGTCAGGATCCGAATTTGAAAATGAAATGTCCAAAATGCGGTTATAATTCTCTTGATTCTTTAAATGAATGTAAAAGATGCGGTGCCACGGTTGAGGCC
>JAUXJP010000099.1 GCA_030624695.1 Candidatus Dadabacteria bacterium
ATGACTTGATTCAATATGGTGTTATTAGTAAGGAATCAGCGCAAGCAATAAAAGGGTTTACAAAGTGGGATTTATATTTAAATGAAAACAAAAAAGTTGAGAATAGCAGATACCTATACATTACATACAAAGATATTATTTATCCTGTTAATTTAAAAAATATTTATAACAACCCCATGCTAATGCAGTATTACGGCAATATAAAAAACACAGACTGTAATGCAATAGCGGTAGTAGGTTCAAGGAATTGTGATGAATACGGGAGATATGTAACAGAAAACATAGTAAAACAACTGGTAGAAAAAGGCATAACTATAGTCAGCGGGATGGCCAGGGGGATAGATACAATTGCCCACAGGTCTGCAATAAAATATGGCGGGAGGACTATTGCTGTAATCGGAAGCGGGCTTGATATTTGTTACCCTCCGGAAAACAGGGAGTTGTTCGAGGTAATATCAGAAAATGGATATGTTCTTTCGGAATATCAACTTGGTACTCAACCAGAAAGTACTAATTTTCCAAGAAGAAACAGAATTATAAGTGGACTATCCCTTGGAGTACTCGTGATTCAGGCAAACATTAAAAGTGGTGCTTTGATTACGGCCCAGTATGCTCTTGAACAGAACAGGGAAGTATTTGCCATTCCGGCAAATATAAATAATAAAAAAAGTTCCGGATGTAATCAGTTAATAAAAAACGGTGCTAAGCTTGTGGAAAGTATAGACGATATAACCTCTGAAATTAAGCAATTCCAGGGAATTAATAACAAAAACAAACCAGAAAAGAATAACCTAAATTTAGTTAATCTTTCAGAGAACGAAAAAGTAATAGTATCTTTATTAAAAGATAAAAGGCTTCATTTGGACGAATTGCAGATAGTTTCCAACCTTCCTTCATCAGATATATTTCCAATAATTCTTGATTTGGAAATGCAGGAAATAATCAGGGTTTTGCCCGGCAATTACTATGAACTCTTAAATCAGGAATAGACTAATTTCAGGTATTAAAAAGTTGTTGCTTTAATTTTCTTTTATTATGGTATCATTCTAAAAAATTTCCTGGAGATACTGAATGAATATAGCTGTTGTAGGTACTGGTTATGTAGGCCTTGTAACAGGCGCATGTTTTGCCGGTAGTGGTAATAATGTAATTTGCGTGGATATAGATGAAAGTAAAGTAGAAAGTCTCAAAAACGGTGTTATACCATTTTTTGAACCAGGGCTTGAGGACGTTGTTAAAACTAATATTGACGAAGGAAGATTAAGTTTTACCACTGATGCAAAATCTGCCATTGAAAATTCTTCAATTATCTTTATTGCTGTAGGAACACCTCAGTCTGAGAATGGTGCTGCTGATATAACTTATGTTCTTAATGTAGCTAAGACTATTGGTGAACATATAAATAATTATAAGATTGTTGTAACTAAAAGTACCGTACCGGTTGGTACAACAGAAAAAGTAAGAGATACAATAAAATCTAATTCAGATATTGAATTTGACGTTGCATCCAATCCTGAATTTCTTAAGGAAGGAGCTGCGGTAGAAGATTTTTTAAAACCCGAAAGAGTGGTAATTGGGATTGAAAATCTCAAAGCAGGTGAAATATTAAAAGAGCTGTATTCACCATTTATGAGATCGCAGGACAGGGCCATAATTGTCTCGATAAGATCTTCAGAACTTTCAAAATATGCCTCAAATGCAATGCTTGCAACAAGAATATCTTTTATGAACGAAGTGGCAAAACTATGCGAACTCGTAGGTGCCGATGTCTCCGATGTAAGGTCTGTTATGGGATCAGACAAGAGAATAGGAAGACATTATTTATACCCAGGTCTTGGGTACGGCGGGTCATGTTTTCCAAAAGATGTAAGGGCACTTGTTAATACAGCGAAAGAAAACAGCTATGATTTGAAAATCTGCAGTTCAGTAGATGAGGTAAATAATGCCCAGAGAATTTATTTTTTTGATAAAATAAACAATTATTTCAATGACGAGATTAAGGGTAAAAGAATTGGTATTTGGGGACTTTCCTTTAAACCTAATACAGATGATATAAGGGAAGCACCTTCGCTGTTTTTAATTGAAAAACTTCTAGAAAAGGGTGCAGTAATAGCTGTTCATGACCCGTCTTCGATGCACCATGTAAAGGAAATATACGGTGAAAGAATAGAATACTCAAAGACAAATTATGATGCATGCAATGAAAAAGATGCACTTATAATATGTACCGAATGGAGTGAATACAGGCAGCCTGATTTTAATTATATAAGTTCTATTATGAATTCACAGGTAATATTTGATGGCAGAAATCTCTACAACAGGGCAATGCTGGAAAAATTAGGTTTTAAATATTTTGCAATAGGAATATAGCAGTAAACAGATAAATAAAGAATGAAAATTATTGTAACAGGGTGTGCAGGATTTATTGGCTCCAGGGTATGTGAAATGCTTATAGATAAGGGGAATTCTGTAATTGGCATAGATAATCTTAATGATGCATACGACATTAATTTAAAAGAATACCGTTTGAATACACTACAGGAATTAGACAGTTTTACATTTTATAAAAAAGATATTACCAACTTGGAAAGTATTAAAGAAATATTTATTAACAATTCTGATACCGATGCTGTAATCAATCTTGCCGCAAGGGCGGGAGTACGTACAAGTATTCAAATGCCCCAGGAATATATTAAAACAAATGTCCTCGGGACTGTGAATCTTCTCGAGTTATGCAAATCCAATAAAATATTGAAATTTGTTCAGGCTTCTACTTCGAGTTTGTATGGTGAAAATAAAACACCATTTATTGAAGATATGAATACTGACAGAACCCTTTCTCCTTATGCGGCATCAAAAAAAGCGGCTGAGAACTTCTGTTATACATATAATAAGCTATTCGATATAGATATTACCGTTTTAAGATATTTTACTGTATACGGGCCTGCAGGACGGCCGGACATGAGTCCTTTCAGGTTTATTAGATGGATAATGGAAGAAGAAGACCTGATATTATTTGGAGATGGAAATCATGAACGGGATTTTACATTTGTGGATGATATTGCCGAAGGTACGGTATTATCTCTTAAGAAAATCGGTTATGAAATTATCAATCTCGGTAATGATCAGCCATTAAAAATGAAAGAATTAATTTCAACAATTGAAGCATTAACGAATAAAGATGCTAAAGTCATTAATAAATCAGAACAGAAAGCTGATGTATATGCTACATGGGCTGATATCACCAAAGCTAAGAACAAACTTGACTGGGAACCAAAATATAACCTGGAAGAAGGTATTTCGTTATCGGTTGAATGGTATAAAGAAAATAGGGAGTTTGCAAAAAGCATTGATATTTCTTTGAATTAAAATATAAATAAATATTGGTTAATTATAACTATATTTAAAGGTGTGTCCTGAATGCCGGTATTGTGTTTTATTTTTATTTAGGTATTAAGTTCACAAAAATTGGTCTATAAAATGTCAAAATCATTAGTGATCGTAGAATCACCAGCAAAAGCTAAAACAATTAAAAAGTATCTAGGAAGTGATTTCTTGGTAGAAGCTTCATCCGGTCACCTGATAGACCTTCCGAGCAGCAGGCTGGGTGTGGAGATAGAGGAAGATTTTAAACCTGATTATATAGTAATCAGGGGGAAGAAGAAATACCTTAACCAGCTCGAAAAAGCTGCAAATAAAGCTGAGAAGGTTTATTTAGCCTCTGACCCGGACAGAGAAGGTGAAGCTATTGCATGGCACATTGCAAATAAACTTAATCTTGGCGATAAAGCTGAAAGAGTTTTATTTCATGAGATAACAAAAAAAGCAGTTCTCGAATCAATACAGAATCCAACAAAAATAAGCCAGGATAGATTTGAAGCCCAACAGGCAAGACGTATCCTTGATAGAATTGTTGGTTATAAAGTCAGTCCTATTTTATGGAAAAAAGTCAGAAGAGGATTAAGCGCAGGAAGGGTACAGAGTGTTGCACTTAACATTGTGGTTTTAAGGGAAAGGGAGATTGAAAAATTTATACCCAGAGAATACTGGTCACTTGAAGCATTATTAAAAAAGAGTTCAGATAATGAAACTGCTTCGTTTCTTTCCTTGATTCAAAGTTATAAGGGTGAAAAGATTGAGCTTTCTAATGAGACGGAAACAAATGAAGTACTTGATTCAATAAAAGGAAAAGAGTTTGTTGTCGATAAGATTACAAGGAAAGAAAGAACGAGAAAATCGCTTGCACCTTTTATTACCAGCACGCTCCAGCAGGATGCCTCGAGAAAATTAGGATTCTCTGTAAGAAAGACAATGACCCTTGCACAAAAACTCTATGAGGGAATAGAGCTTGGCAGTGAAGGGCCTGTAGGTTTAATTACCTATATGAGGACAGACTCAGTAAGAATTTCTGATAATGCCATAGAAGATGTAAGAAATTTTGTATCAAATATCTATGGTGATAAATACCTGCCTGAAAAACCAAACACATTTAAAGTCAAGAAATCGGCGCAGGATGCGCATGAAGCAATAAGGCCTACATTTGTTGAGAAAACCCCAGAAGAAGTCAGGCAGTATCTTGGTAAGGATGAATACAGGCTTTATGAATTGATCTGGAAAAGGTTTGTCAGCAGCCAGATGAATCCAGCTATTTATGATCAGACCAGTGTTGATATAAAAGTAGGTGAAGCAAATTTCAGGGCAACTGGGTCTATTATTAAATTCGATGGTTTTACCAGACTGTATACAGAGGGCAGAGAAGAAGAAGATAAAGACCGGGATAAGAAAGATGAAAATAAAATCCTACCTGTTCTGGAAGAAGGAGAAATCCTGAATCTTTTAAATTTTGATCCTAAACAGCATTTTACCCAGCCACCACCCCGGTTCACGGAAAGTTCTCTTGTTAAAGAGCTTGAGGAGAAAGGTATTGGCCGGCCATCTACATATGCTGCAATTCTTTATACAATACAAGACAGGGGATATGTAACCAGTGAAAAGAAACGTCTAAGCCCGACTCTTCTCGGATGTTC
>JAUXJP010000156.1 GCA_030624695.1 Candidatus Dadabacteria bacterium
AGCAAACGTTGCAATTACTGATTTTGATTTTTCAGATGAGTTTAACAGGGCTATTGAGCTAAAGGTTAAAGCGGAGCAGGAAGCATTGCAGGCACTGAATGAAAAAACCAGACGAGTTACACAGGCAGAAGCTGCTGCAGCAGAAAAAGAACTTGCGGCTGATGCAACGGCATATGAGATTGAAGCTGCTTCAAGGGCAAGGGCCGATGCTATTGAAAGGGAAGCAAAGGCACTTAAGAATAATCCGCAGCTTATTCAGCTCAGAATAGCAGAGAAATGGGACGGTGTCCTCCCAAAATTTTCTGGTGCCAGTGGGGTACCTCTTATAAATCTTGATACAATACTGAAAGATTGAAGTACGGGATAGTAATTCCTAACTTTGGAAAATTTGCAGATAGAGAATCAATTCTTGAAATAAGCATTAAGGCTGAAGAACTGGGATTTGATTCTCTCTGGGTTAGTGATCATATAGTTTTACCAAAAGAACATAATGGGTTCGGTAATATTTTCTATGAGCCTCTAGTGACACTTTCTTATATTGCCTCACAAACTAAAACAATAAAACTCGGGACCAGTGTAATAGTCCTTCCGTACAAAAAAGAAATAGGGGTCAGGTCTCCACATTTGACATTAAGAAATAATAAATAATGTTGCTAGATTCAAGTTTGTACTTTGCAATTTTAAATTGTTTACAAAGATTCTAAAATAATTCGAAATGACATTAGATCCTGAATCAAGTTCAGGATGACGTTTAAGGTATTAATAATAAAAAAAAATAAAGAAATAAAGGTGATGCAATCCTTTATTTCTTCAAATGCTTTTTAATATCATCAATTTTAGTGAACTTAACCCTCGGCCTTCCTACTTTTTCACCCCTGGCAATTTCTTCACTGTCTATCTTTAGCCAATCCTCATAATTTATGTATTCGGGATTTCTTTCCTTTATTAAGGTTTCAATCTTATCTGAAGTTGGGTTTTCAGGCCGAAAAGTGTTGTTGTTTTTAATATCTTCAATCATCAGGGCTACAGTCTCGCCGGAATCTCTTTTATTAGTCCCGATAACGCCTGTAGGGCCTCTTTTTATCCATCCCGTGACATACAGGCCTGTTAGTGTATTGTTTTCTTCCTCGTCGGCCACCCGGCCGCGAATATTAGGAATAATGCCCCAGCTTTCTTTAAATGGTACTTCCGGTAGTGGGATTCCACGATATCCTATTGAACGGAAGACCATATCAACTTCAAGAATTTCATTTTCCTCAGTAGCCTTCGGCCTTAAAGATCCATCATCAGACTTTGATAAAGCATTCTTTACAAGCTTTATGGCTTTAACATTTCCGTCCTCATCAGGAATTATTTCCGTAGGTGACAGTAAAAATCTTATTGTAAGTGATTTTTCCTTTGTTTTTGTATGATTTGAATATTCGCTAATCATTTCTAATTTTCTTTCAATTGAACGCTCTGGATTATCTGATAAATATTGGGTAGTTAAATCATCAAGCTGAGATTCCTCTTTAAGTATTAAACAGTCAGCAATATCAAGATTACCAAGCTCTTTAAGCTCGGGATTTGTAAAAGCTGCCTGTGCAGGGCCACGTCTACCTATCATAAAGACCTCTTTTACATTGCTGTTTACAAGTTTTTCGAATGCATAACCAGCAATATCTGTTTTTGAAAGTTCTTCCTCTGATCTGCAAAGAATCCTTGCAACATCCACTGCAACATTGCCCATCCCTATTATTGCTATTTTTTCGCCTGAAAGGTCAAATTCAAGATCAGCAAAGTCAGGGTGGCCGTTATACCAGGCAACAAACTCAGTTGCAGTATGGCTCCTGTTAAGGTCCTCACCAGGAATATTCATCCTCCTGTCAGTCTGTGCACCGGTGGCAAAAAGTACCTGGTGATAATGATGTTTTAAATCTTCGAGAGTTATATGATGTCCATACTCTATTAATCCGAAGAATTTAAACTTTGGATTAGCTGCAATTTTGTCATAAACCTTTGTAACTGTTTTAATTTTTTGGTGATCCGGTGCAACCCCTGACCTGACTAGGCCAAATGGTGTGGGAAGTTTGTCATACATATCTATTTCGATATTAAGTTCATTATTTTTAAAAAGATGGTCAGCTGCGAAAAACCCTGCAGGGCCGGAGCCTAAAATAGCCACTCTGTACAAATTATTTTCTTTGTTGTCTTTGTTCATTATTTATCCTTTCTTTTTTTGTTATCTATTTGTTAATATATATAGGTTATAGTTCAATATTAATATTTTAATGCTTTTCTGTTCCCTTTTTATATAAATGGTTGGGGCGTAAAAGGGAAATTTAATTTACTTTAAACTTTTGTAAATCAAAATGAAATTGAAAATTTAGAAGAAAATATGAATGTAGACGCAACAAGTATTATTGATAAAGAACATCTGCATCTCAAGATAGTTCACGAAATCAGTGACATAATCAATCAGTCCAGCGGCCTTGAGACAATACTAAATAGTGTTGTAAATAAGATCGGAGTCTCACTTAACTTTGATGTTGTTTCAATCTATATTTTAAACGAAAAAAAGAAGCATCTGCAGTTAAAAGCAACAAGGGGTTTAATAGTAGATAAGAAAAATAAAATTACTCTTTTACCTGAAGAGGGGCTTACAGGGCTGGTATTTACTTCGATGCGTACTTTAAATGTTACCCCGGCTTCTACACATCCAAACTATAAATACATTCCGGAAATCGGTGAAGAAAAGTATGAAAGTTATATTGGTATACCGATTCTGCTTCATAATAAATGTGTAGGAGTTTTGATTGGCCAGACAGTCGAATCAAGACATATAAACCCTGCGGAAGAGACACTATTTAAAATTATTGCTTCCAGGCTTGCAGGGCTCCTTGAAGTTGCAGATACGCTGGAAAGGCTCAAATCACCTTCAATTATTAAACATGAGACAAAAACTTATCAGGGAAGGGGGGTGTCCCCCGGACTTGCTATTGGTGATGCTTTTGTAATGAAAGGCCTATTCACGCAGATAAGGGCTGAAAATATATCAAGGCCGGGCTCAAAAAAAGCAGAAGAAAAACGACTCATTAAATCTTTTAAAGTTGTAGAAACCGAATTGAATGAACTTATTGAAAACCTTAGTAAAGAGAATGTACTTTCAGAAAGTGAAATTGAAATTTTCCAGACCCATTTAATGATTATTGAAAGTGAGTCACTTCAAATCCCATTGCTTAATGCTGTTAAAGATTCAGAGATTACAGCTGAACAGGCTGTTGTGGACGGCGTTGAATCTATTGCCTCTCACTTCGAAAGGCTTGAGGACAGGTATTTCAGGGAAAAGGCCCAGGACTTCAGAGACATAGGCGAAAGGCTTCTACACGATCTTATAGGATCAAGTAAGAAAAAGCCGATACCCAAAAATGGAAATACCACTATTATAGTTGCCGATGATATAGGGCCATCTTTTGTATCCATGATTAGTAAAGACAATGTGTCTGCAATAATTACTGAGAAGGGGGGAGAAACCTCGCATGCTGTAATTATTGCAAAGTCCCTGGGTATACCGGTAATCATTGGAATTGATCATATTTGCCAGCTTATAAAATCGGGGGAAAAGCTTATTGTAGACGGAAGGACCGGGTTTATTTTTGTTAATCCGGATGAAGCTCTGATTGAAGAGTACGAAAATACGAATAAAAAAATAATCTATTTAAAAGAGAAGATAGAAAAAGAAGGTAAAATTTCAGGATATAACAAATTAAATCTTAATATAACTGCGAATATCGGTTTTCCGATTGATATAGAACTTGCAAAAC
>JAUXJP010000129.1 GCA_030624695.1 Candidatus Dadabacteria bacterium
AAATCAACAAAGAGCACAACCCGGTAACCTTCCGTATCATTCCATACCTGGTGGTTATATGTATCATCAAATATCAGGGTTTTACCCTCTTCCCAGGTGTAAATCCCTTCATCTATCCTGATTCTGCACTGCTCTTTTGGTTCGGGAATAATAAGTCCCAGATGGTACCTCAATATACCGTTATAAGGACCCTTATGTGCAGGTATACGCTTTTTAGGTGAAAGGATTGAAAAAAAAGCATTTTTCATTTCGGGAATATTCTCAAGCAGCTTTACCGTTTCCGGGCACCGCTTTCTGTTTTCCTCACAGTTAATACCGTGTCCGGCAAGAAAATAGGTTTTCCAGTTATTGTCCTGGGTTATGGTATTTACCTGTTCTATAATATCATGAAAATTGGGAAGTTCTTCCCTGTCTTTCATTATTTCATCAAGCTCATTTCTTATTTTTTCCCAGTTTACTTCTATATCTTTTACCCAGGGGAAAAGTGCACTATCATATACTGGCTGGTCTTCAAAAACGGAGTATTTGAAATTCATTGATTCGACCCAGTTTAAAAATTTAGAAATGAGCGGAGGTGCATAATCCTTAGGGGGATTGTATCTTTCAGTTTTACTATTATCAGTATTTTGTGTCTTTTCATTACCGCTGGATGTCATTATTAATACCTCTGAAATTATCAGCTATAAATCTCTCTCTTCTTAATTTTACTAAGCTTTATTATATCCTCAAGCACATGTAGAAAAAAGAAGGTAATACCTATTGTTGCAAGAATAAAAACAAATTTTGTACCACCGATTATTGCAAGTACAAGGAATGCAATGGAATATACATTTCTCCTTCCAAGGGGCCTTAGAAAAGATATAAACTTTCTTACTACGGTTGTCTTTTTCTCATCAATAAAATTATCTACATCCATATATGCAACAAGGCTTCCGGAATCGGTATATTTAAGAAGAAAGTAAAATGACCACGTAATAAAGAAAAGATAAAAGAATACATTCATAAAACCTACTGCAATAATCCAGTTACTTTGTGCCAGAATGTAATAACCAATCGGTAATCCTATATAAAATGAGAGCATGGAAACTTGGTCACTAATCGTGTCTACCCACTGCCCTTTTTTAGTTTCCATTAGTTTGACCCTGGCCACTTCACCGTCGCACCTATCGAGTATTGTTGCAATCTGCATACATATTGCAGCAATTACAGGGTGACCAAGTGCATAAAAAGGCCCGGAGAGTATGCCGATTACATTTATTAACACACTTATCATATTCGGTGTTAGCGAAGTCTTCACAAGATGGCGACTTAGAGGAATGGAAAACCTGCCGTTTATGTTAACTGCAATCCAGCCTGTAGCGGTTTTACCCACATTGGAAAATATCACGTCTTTTGCCCTGTCCAAAGATTCCTGGTTTGGTGCAAGGTTCATCATGTAACCATCACTAATTGAAAGATTCTTAAGCGGACTTTTTGATTTCCCCTGCAGTAATTCACTTAAATCCCCGCTTTTTCTTATTTTATTAATATCACTCTTTTTTAGTTTTAAGAGGCCGTAAATTTTATCCTCACTATCACTAAGTACCGTGTTTCCGGACTCTTTTTCAGCCGATTCAATAAAAACCTTTATAGTTGTTGAATATGTTAAAAGATTAGATTGGATCAAGTATGCAGAGTCGTCTTCAAATTTGAATTCATCATTTTCACATACGAATTCTATTTGGGATTGAATTCGTCTGTCGTTAGCGATTTTTAGGAGAGAAAGCTTTGAAGATTCTTCGCAGAATATGGTAAAGCGGGAAATGCCTGCCCGTTCGGAATTTATTAATAATCTTTTAAACTGCAGGACTTCAGAAACAACTAACTGGGGAAATAAGTTTAATTTTTCTCCATTAATACCAATGCCTGAAGCAATAATTAAAGCTTGTTTCATTCTACTGATTAGATTCAACTATCTTCAGGTAAGACTTTGATTCGGGGATGTTGAGGAACTTCTCAGAATGAGCCCTTACCTTAAAAAGGTCAACGGGATAATCCACGTCCATCCAGAACAGTTCATCAATATCAAGTGATTTAATCTTATAACCTTTATTGATAAGTCTCTGTATCGAACTGATATACCATTTTTTTTCGGCACCTGGAGAACGCATTTCCTCCTCAATAGCCCTTTTAATGATTTCAACACCTGTATCCCTGAAAACTCTCAAGCCAACGGATTCAGCAGATATATTCCTGTTTATGGATTTACTAATATCCACAATCCTTCCGTTATCAAGGTTTACCTTCATGTCTTCTTTTTCGTAGTTTTTCTTTCTTTTAATTGGCAGGCAGATCTTTTCGTTTGAAAGTGACAGCGCCTTATCCAGCACATCGATCTCATATACATCATCACCGTTCATAACAACAATATCTTCATTCATCTCACCACGTGCAATCCAGAGTGAAATAAGGCTGTTAGTTGTCTGGTAAAAAGGGTTGTAAAGCGTTTTTATCCTCATACCCAGCCCGTCAAAGGTTCTTAAAAAGTTTTCTACTCTTTCAAACCCAAATCCAACCACGATAACAACTTCACCGATTCCACAGTCTTTAATATGATTTAACTGGTGTTCTAATATAGTAAGACCTCCAATATCCAAAAGACATTTTGGTATGTATTGGGTGTAAGGGTAAAGCCTTGTACCTCTACCAGCTGCAAGTATAATTGCTTTCATTTAAGAAATCTCCGATGTTATCTCCCTCAATTTTTGGGAAGTTAAGAATAATAATATTGAATATCTGTCCTTCATCCTGTTAATTAATGCTTAAAATTTATAACCTCACATACAAAATATGTCAATAATTTCATATACATATAACTTATTATTCTGAGAATAATTTATCTATTTTAGTGAGGTTTAAATAGTTTTGATAAATTAAATAAATTATAGATTCAAACAAATATAAAATCAGTTTTCAGCCAGTTTTAATTTAATATCATCAGGCTTCACTGATACCACCTTGTTTGATTCATCAACATATATAAGTCTTGGGAAATGTTTTTTACACTCCTGCTCACTATATACAGAAAAATTAGCGATAATGAGGCAATCTCCTTCACGTGCAAGATGTGCAGCTGCGCCGTTTACACATATTACATTTGACCCACGCTTACCTTCAATTACATATGTAGAAAACCTGTGGCCGTTGGTCACATTAAAAATATGAACCTCTTCGTACGGAAGTAAGTCTGCAATATCCATAAGGTTTCTGTCTAAGGTAAGACTGCCTTCATAATCAAGGTCAGCTTCGGTGACAGTAACCCTGTGTATTTTTGACTTTAACAATGTCCTAAGCATTATGCAGATACTCCTTTTTTAAATTAAGCTACAATATAATATTATCGATCAGCCGTGTATTGCCGATCTTTGCAGCAACTGCTACCAAATTACCAGATTGAGCAGTTTTAATCAATTCCAGATTTTGAGAGTCCCTTATTTCGAGGTAATCAATATCATTTACATCACTATTGTTAAGGATATTCATCCCCTCTTCTACCAGAAGGCCTGCATCTTTACATCCATCTCGAAATCTTTGGCTAATTGCATATAAGGCTTTTGAAAGCGAAAGGGCCCTGGCCCTTTCTTCTTCTGAAAGATATGCATTCCTTGAACTAAGTGCAAGGCCATCTTCCTCCCTCACTATTGGCATTGGGATAATTTCAACACCTAGGTGAAGGTCTTTTACAAATCTTTCTATTACTTTTAACTGCTGAAAATCTTTTTGACCAAACACCGCGTAGTCGGGCTGTACAATATTAAATAGTTTTAGTACCACGGTAGCAACTCCCCTGAAATGACCAGGTCTTGATTTACCACAAAGTTCTTTCTGAATTTCTGTTACTTCTAAATATGTCTGAAAATTCTCAGGGTAAATATCCTTTGAGTCAGGTAAAAAGACTGCATCTACCTTATAAGATGATAATTTATCGGTGTCGCCTTCGAGATCTCTTGTGTAATTCCCAAAGTCTTCATTTTGTCCAAACTGCATAGGGTTAACAAATATGCTTACCACAGTATGGTCAGCAATCTGGTTAGCTCTGGAGACAAGGCTCAAGTGGCCTTCATGAAGCGCTCCCATCGTGGGGACAAATGCAATTTTTTTACTACCACGTTTTAATTCATTTGAAAATTCATTCATCTCATTTAATGATGAAATAATGCGGATATTCTTACTCATAACTATTTTTTTTTGAAGGGAACTTCTGGTTTTTTACCTGTTCGATATATTTCTCGGTTGC
>JAUXJP010000071.1 GCA_030624695.1 Candidatus Dadabacteria bacterium
TGTTAATTAGCTGCTCTATTTCTGTCTTTTCGAGGTCGAAAATGCTTAAAAAGTGCCTAGGCATCTGAATGCACCTCTTTTAAAGATTTATTTATTGTCTCTAGAGCAAAGTCTATCTCTTCCTTAGTAGTATTTAATGGTGGAAGAATTCTCATTACGTTGCCGGCAGTATGGATTGTAAGCAGTCCTTCAGAGATTGTTTTATCAATGATTTTCTTTGCCATATCGGCAGAAGCAAATTCAATCCCCAGTATTAGCCCTTTACCCCTTACCTGGGTTATAAGCTCTTTATATTCTGTCTGAAGCTGGTTTAGTTTTTCTTTAAAATAGCGGCCCAGTTCTCCTACTGAATTGAGTAACTCATTGTTGTTAATTATTTTAAGTGTCTCGAAGGCGCAGCTGACTGCAAGCGGGTTCCCGCCAAAAGTAGTACCGTGGCTTCCGGGTTTAATTTGCTCAGCAACTTTTTCATTGAGTAAAACTGCCCCGCATGGTACTCCGCCGCCTAATCCTTTAGCAAGAGTCATAATATCGGGTTCAATACCTTCATGTTCATAGGCAAAAAGTGTCCCGGTCCTGCCCATACCTACCTGTATTTCATCAAGAATTAGAAGTAAGTTTTGTTCATTGCAGATCGACCTTAAATCTTTCAGGTATCCGCTTTCAGGAACAATTACGCCATTTTCGCCTTGTATTGGTTCAACTATAACTGCACATAGTTCCGTTGATTTTGCATAATCGGCTACTGATTCAGCGTCTCCATAAGGCACAAAATCAAAGCCTTCCAGCATTGGTTTGAATCCTTCTTGATACTTTGAAGGCCCGGTTGCACTAAGGGCGCCAAATGTACGCCCGTGGAATGAGCCCATTGTAGAGAGAATTTTATATTTTCCCCCATTCTCACTTCCCCATTTTCTTGCAAATTTAATTGCCCCTTCTACAGCTTCGGTGCCTGTGTTACAGAAAAACACCTTGTTGGCAAAAGAGTTCTCAACAAGCATTTTTGCAAGTTTTGCCTGTGATTCAAGATAAAACAGGTTGGATGAGTGAAGGATTTTTTCTGCCTGGTTTTTTATTACCCCGGTTAAAACCGAATGATTATGGCCTAGATTTGTGACGGCTATGCCTGTAGTAAAATCAAGAAATTTTTTGCCGTCATTGTCCCAGACCCATGAACCTTTTCCTTCTTTAATGGTTAAAGGAATTCTATCATAGGTACCGAGAATATATGTGTCGACTTCAGAGATAATATCTTCGGTCTTCAAATCATTATCTCCGTTCCGATTCCGGAATCGGTGAAAATTTCAAGAATTACTGCACGTTCGATAGTGCCGTCAATTATGTGGACCTTGTCAACGCCTTCATGAAGTGCTTCGAATGCACACATAACCTTGGGAATCATTCCCTGGGATATAATTCCCTTTTTTATCAGCTTCTTCGCAGTTGATTCACTAATTGAGGAAATAAGCTTTTTCTTTTCATCCAGAATACCCGGGACATTTGTTAAAAGTATAAGCTTTGTGGCATCTAAAGCCCCGGCAATTTTGCTTGCAACATGGTCGGCATTAATATTGTAAGTGTTACCATCCCCATCTACCCCGATTGGGGCTATTACCGGGATATATCCCGAATCTTCAAGGGTACGGAGTAATTCAGGATTAATATTTTCGACCTCTCCTACCATACCCAGATCGGCATTTCGGGGAATTTTTATTCCATTATCTTTTGCAAGTTTTTTTAAATCAATTTTTTTAGCCCTTATTATCTGTCCCTCTTTCCCTGAAAGCCCGACTGCTTTACCTCCATGCTGGTTAATTGAATTAATTATTTGCTGATTTATCTTTCCTACCAGTACCATCTCGGCTATTTCCATGGTCTTTTTGTCGGTTACACGGAGCCCGGCAATAAACGTAGATTTTAGTCCCTGTTTCTCAAGGTGCTCGGCTATCTGCAGGCCTCCCCCGTGAACGACAACCGGCCTTATGCCAACATATTTCATGAGGATTAAATCACGGGCGAAGTTAGACAGTTCTTCACTGCCTATACTCCCGCCGTATTTAACCACTATGGTCTTCCCATGAAAATCCTTGATATAAGGAAGGGCCTCAACAAGTGTATGTGCTTTGTTTAAAAGTTCTTTCATTTAAAATTCCTTCATTATTAAGAAAAAAAGGTAATTATATAGCAATAATGATTTTATGCCAACATGTACAAGTTATTATTAATTGTACTTTAAAAATGGTTTTAGTTGCTGGTTTTTATTGTGATATCAAAACTCAGACTGGTTTTGGTATTGTCGCCCCGGAAATATCCTGAGACGGGAGAAGCCATATGACTGTTATATCCGCTTGCAAGTGCGATATGGTCACTTGAGACTATAAATCCGGTACTGGGGTCATATCCACGCCATCCGGCACCGGGAATATATACTTCTGACCATGCATGAAGGTCAATTTTCTCATTATCTTCCCCGTTTGTGAGGTATCCACTTACAAACCTTGCGGCCAGTCCGAAAATTCTGCATGATTCCATAAAAAGCACAGCAAGATCCCTGCATGATCCATTACCTTCGATCAATGTGGTTTCCGCGGTATAGGGGTCCCCTGTCTTCCTGTCTGTTTTTTCAATACTGCTGTGTATTCTCGAACAAAGGTTACTAAGGAACCTGACTGTACCGTTGTCGGATTCATCCAGTACACTTTTTGCAAATTTTATCAGTTTTTTCGATGGTTTATTCTGCATTAAAATATATGCCGTGAGTTGTTTCTGCAGACCCTTCTCATACTTAAGCGGAAGTTTAATGGCCTGGAGATCAGTGATAATGTAATCAAACGGGTTTGTATTGATCAGCTCTATTTTGGAAGTTGTTTTGATTTCAAGATTATTATGAGTTTCATTAAACCAGGCTGTCAGGGTTGTATTGCCGTCTAAATCAATATTATAACTTGAACCGGCTTCTTTTGGCTTAATCTTTATACTGAATTCTTTTACCGTCTGGTATGGGTCATTTCGGGGTATTAATCTTAATGTGTGAGGTTCCAGGAAGACCGTTTTATCAAAATCATATTTTGTGATATGCGTTATTTTATAAAACATCTTAATATTTATTCCCTTGGAAGATCACTGAAAACTTTATCAAAGCATTCTGCGGGCAGTTCCTCCACGGCCTGTGAGACATATTTTTGCCACCAGGTTGAAAGTTCAATAAGATCATTTCTGGCAAACCTGTATTCAGAAATCTGTTTTGAATCTTTTTTGTATATTACAATATCAATCGGGAAGTCTGCATCTACAGCACTTGCCCTTGTTGCATCAAATGCAAGATAACCGGCCTTAAGGGCAGTACCCAGTGTTGATTCATACCTAAGTACCCTGTCAAGGATAGGTTTCCCATAACTTGACTCACCAATCAGGAAATATGGAGTTCCTATGCCGACTTCTACCCAGTTTGCCTGGGGATAAAGCAGGTACAGTTTGTGCTCCTTATCTTTTTCGAGCTGACCGCCGATTATTGAATAGAGATTGAAATGCAGGCCACTTTCCTTTAATGCCTTATTGTCTTCATCCCGGACTTTTCTAAGCTGGTCGGCAAAGGCATTTACAGCTTTATACAGCTTGTCGAATTTTTCATCTGTTTCCTGAATAAATTCGTCAAAATATGTAATAGCCTTATCCCTTACGGACCTCAGTCCTGAGGTCATAATAAACATGTCATAACCAAGATTGTGATATGTAACCATCTTACGGGCTACTATATGTTCGGTGCTGGTTGTGATCCTGGTATCTGCTATCCCGATTAATCCGTCTCTTACTCTTAGCCCTGCACAGAAAGTCATTATTCATTCCTCGTAAAATTAATCTCAGAAATTGGCTGTACTGTAAAATAGGTTTTGTAAATTGTTTCACCTACATTGTTGAGGTTTAGCTGGAAGTTGTCCAGGAATTCATGTAATCCGTCTTCAATGATTTCTTCAATATTTGCGTATATCAGTTCTGAACTCAGGCGGCCCAGAAACATTTCAGTCTTATTGGAATATGTTGTATTTGATGTACCGGTGATTGATTTTATTGATTCAAGCGCAACATTAACACCGTAAAGAATCGACCGGGGAAATTCTGTATCAAGAATTAGAAATTTGGCAACATGAGTAGGTGTAATCCTTCTGAATTTTTTCCTGTACATTTCATAACCGCTGGCTGATCTAAGTAATGCTGACCAGCTTATAAAATCAATAGGAGTACCTACATCATATACACTTGGAAGAAGTAAAAAATATTTTACATCGAGTATCCTCGATGTTTTATCTGCCCTTTCAATGAACCTGCCCAACATGCAAAATTGCCAGCCCTCGTTATGTGACATAGTGGAGTTTATTACACCTATGAATGAATGGCTGCAGTTTATAACACGAGTATAGTAATCACTCGGGTCATCCAGGGCCAGATTCCTTGATTCTTCATTGTTTAAAAAGTTATAAAAGCTGTTTATCTGTATCCAGGTCTCAGAAGATATTATTTCCCTTACCGACCTCGAATTTTCCCTTGCACTTTTCAAACATGAAATTATTGAGTTTGGGTTATCCAGGTTGAAAGTAAGGAAATCAATTACGTTTTCTTTAGTCAGGGTATCATATTTCTTTTCAAATAATTCAATATCACCCGAAGTTTTTACTATTGGGAGCCACTGTTCCTTCAATTCTAAAGGACTATCAATAAGAAGATTAAGGTTTACCTCTATAAAACGCGCAACATTTTCCGCACGCTCCACGTACCTGCTCATCCAGTATAATGAATCTGCTACTCTGCTTAACATATTATTTTAACACCCAGGAATCCTTACTCCCGCCTCCCTGAGATGAGTTTACAACTAATGAGCCTTTCTTAAGGGCAACTCTGGTTAATCCACCCGGCATAATATATATATCTTCACCGTAAACTATATATGGCCTTAAGTCTACGTGCCTTCCCTCTAAATGATCATCAATTATTACAGGTACCCTCGAAAGTGTGATTGTCGGCTGAGCAATATAATTCCTTGGGTTATCGCTGATTTTTAGTGCAAATTCTTCCTGTTCCTTTTTGGTTGAATGCGGTCCTATAAGCATTCCATAACCCCCTGACCCGTTCGCGGTTTTGACAACAAGTTTGTCCAGGTTTTTGGTTACATATTTATAATCTTTTTCCTCGGAACAAACGTAGGTAGGAACAATATTCAAAAGAGGTTCTTCACCGGTGTAGTATTTTATTATCTTGGGAGTGTATGCATAAATAACCTTGTCATCTGCAATGCCGGTACCCGGCGCATTTGCAAAAGCTACGTTGCCTTTCATATAAACGTCCATAATTCCGGGAATACCTATTATAGAATCATTATTAAAATGTTTTGGATCGAGAAAAGTATCATCGATTCTTCTGTATATGACATCAACTTTTTTGAATCCCTGCGTAGTTCTCATAAATACATAGTCCTCATGAACCACAAGGTCTCTTCCTTCGACCAGCTCTATTCCCATCTGCTGGGCAAGATATGAGTGTTCGAAATAAGCTGAGTTATAAATTCCAGGTGTCAGCAATACAATATTTGAGGAATACCTGTCGTTTGAAATATATTCCAGTGAATCAAAAAGGCGGTTGGGATAATCATCTACTGCCTCTACCCTGGAGTCATCAAATACCTTAGGGAATGTTCTCTTCAGGACCTGGCGGTTTTCCAGGACATATGAAACACCCGATGGACACCTGAGATTGTCTTCAAGGATGTAGTATTCACCGTTTTTGTCCCTGATTATATCAGTGCCGGTAATATGATTCCATATCTTGCGGGGTGGATTAATTCCCTCGCACTGCTTTAAATAACTTTGCCCACCGTATATAAGTTCTTCAGGGACTATTTTATCTTTTAAAATCTTTTTATCGTTGTATATGTCATGGATAA
>JAUXJP010000208.1 GCA_030624695.1 Candidatus Dadabacteria bacterium
CTTTGACAACAATATTAAGCGTGATATATTTCTACACTTTGTTGAGCCGTTAGCTCAGGTGGTAGAGCAACTGCCTTTTAAGCAGTGGGTCGCAGGTTCAAGTCCTGCACGGCTCATTTACCAACCACTGGTCCCCGTCGTCTAGCCTGGCCCAGGACACCGGCCTTTCACGCCGGCAACAGGGGTTCAAATCCCCTCGGGGACGCCAAAATAAATTATTCTCCAATAATTTTTATAAGCGCCCTTTTTTTTCTTCTTCCATCAAACTCTCCATAAAAAATCTGTTCCCAGGGTCCAAAATCGAGCTTTCCGGAAGTGATTGCAACCACGACTTCTCTGCCCATAATCTGTCTTTTCATGTGAGCGTCTGCATTATCTTCAGAATAGTTGTGCTTGTACTGTGACACTGGTTCATGGGGTGCAAGTTTTTCAAGCCACACTTCATAATCATGATGCAGTCCCGATTCATCATCATTAATGAAGACTGAAGCCGTTATATGCATTGCATTAACGAGCACAAAACCTTCTTTTATACCGCTTTCAATCAAGCATTTCTGCACTTCAGGCGTAATATTAACAAATGCCCGTCTGCTTGGAACATTAAACCAGAGTTCTTTTCTAAAGCTTTTCATAGCAATTCCCCTTTTATTAAAGAACTATTATATGAATTATAATACAACTGGGATGAATTTGTACGAAAAGTTTTTTAATGAATGGAATGAGTTAAATATGAGGGTTACAATAATGTAACCCTCCATCCTCTATCGTTAAACTAAGTATGTAAATTTTTAAATCAATTAACTTACTTATATATCAAACTTTCTTGCAATAGGCTCATAGTACATAGTCACATATGTATTTTGGGGCAGATTAGGAGAATCAAAACCTAAGTATAGAGACTTTTTCTGTTTACCCTGTTTTATTTTATATTTTTCGCCTGCATAAAGGCCTGAAACAATATCCCCATTTTTATTATTAAAACCTATTCTTTGTATAAATTGTCCTGCTCTTTCTTCTGAATAGGGCCGTATCGGCTTTTTAATACGTACTTTGAACAGTTGGTCATTTAAGAAATAATAATTAACCTGAGACATATTAGTGTTATCAATGATTGGAAGTTTCTGAGATATACTTTTAAACTTACTATCCACTGAACTAACATCTTCAAATTCCCTGTTTGTCACCTGCGATATTTCAGTAGGAGACATCCCCCACATTATATTCAACATTGCAACGTCATTTGTAGCATTGGAATATATTAACAACTTCGAATGTTTTAAATAAAAATTTGCCGCAACAAATATGAATAATAAATATATTAGAATATGTTTAGAATATTTCTTTAAAATTGATTTCTGGTTTTGCTCTTTCATTAAATATCTCCTGGAACAATTTTTCTTGTTATATATAGGCAATGATCGTGCCAAAAAGCATTTTCACTAATTAAGTGCTTTAAATCTTAATAAATTTAGATGATATAACTATTTATTTTGAAAACTTCATGGATTGGAATTGCTAAAGTTTAATAAAAATAGGAGCTTTTTCCTGATTGAATTGGAATTTCTTCCCTAAACTCTATTCAAAAAGTAGTTTTGATCTTTGGGGAATTTTCTTAATATTTAGATTGAATTTTTCTACAGCATGAGTTTGAATATGACTGATCGCCTCATCAATTGAGTCTGTAATCAAAAAAAGTTCTTTATCAGTTTTGCTTATAGTCTTTTCTTCGCACATTTTATCAAATAACTCGGTTACATCTTTGTAATAATCTGTGCCTATTAATACAACTGGGAAATTAGTTACTTTTTTTGTCTGAATTAATGTCAGTGCCTGAAAAAGTTCATCCATCGTCCCTACCCCACCCGGCATTACAATAAACCCGTAAGAATATTTGATTAACATCACTTTTCTTACAAAAAAGAACTGAAAATCCATCCATTTATCCATGTAGGGATTGGGATCTTGTTCTTGCGGAAGTAAAATATTGCATCCTACAGATCTTCCTTCCGCTTCCCTGGCACCCCTGTTAGCAGCTTCCATAAGCCCGGAGCCCCCTCCTGTCATTACAGTAAGACCCATCCTGGCAAGCCTTGCTCCAATATCCATTGTCATCTTATAATAGGGGTTGTCTTCTTTAATACGAGCTGAACCAAATACAGTAATACAGGGACCGCAAAAATGAAAAGTTCTAAATCCCTTTATGAATTCCATCATAATTTGAATAACCGTAAAGAGTTCGGTTTCTCTTCTTCTCGGACCTTCTATAAAAGGTATGTCTTTAGAATAAATATCAATTTGCTTATTAGTATCTTTACTTTCCATGTCTCTCCCGTTTAAATATTTCCAGTTGTTAAAGATTAATTAATGTTTGTTATTGAAAAGATTTAACTTGATGCTAAAATAATGCGGTTTTTTGTCTTGAAGATCAAATACCGAGATAAACTTTCTCAGGAATTATCAAATATGTAGGAGGTAAGCGAAGTTGAAAAGTATCGTAATCGTTAGGCAAACCCCTGACACAGAAGCCAAAATCAAAGTTGCTTCCAGCGGAGACATAATAGATCCAGAAGGAATTAAATGGATATTGAATCCCTATGATGAATATGCTGTTGAAGAAGCTCTAAGAATTAAAGAGAAAAATGGAGGGGAGGTTGTTCTTATAACAATGGGGCCTGCAAGGTCTCTAGAATGCTTAAGAACCGGACTTGCCATGGGAGCAGATTCGGCAGTACACATTAAAGACGATGATTTCGCATTTTCCGATCTATTTGCAATTGGAAAGGTAATAGCACAGGAAATTAAAAACATCGGTGAATATGATGTAATCCTGACCGGCAAGAAGATGATTGATGAAGAGAGCGGCCAGGTAGGAATACAGGTTGCACAGGAACTGGGAATACCACACGTTTCCATTGTTACAAAATTAGATATTAATGCAGATGCAAAAACTGCAACTGCTGTAAAGGACATAGAAGGGGGAACGATGACTGTTGAACTGCCTCTTCCTTCTCTGATTACCTGTGAAAAAGGACTTAATGAACCAAGATATGC
>JAUXJP010000188.1 GCA_030624695.1 Candidatus Dadabacteria bacterium
AGCAATATAATTCTATTATTATAGCCAGGACTGATTCATATGCGGTAAATGGACTTGATGATGCAATTAAACGGGGACACAAATATTTTAAAGCTGGAGCCGATATTCTATTTATAGAAGCACCCGGTAAAGTAGAAGATTTAAAAGCGATATCAGAAGAATTTAAGGGGAAATGGCTTTTTGCAAACATGGTAGAGGGTGGAAAAACTCCAATATTAAGCCACAATCAGCTCGAATCACTTGGATATAAGGTTGTAGTGTACCCACTAACCGGACTATTTTCTTCAATAAATGCTTTAACTATGAGTTATAACCATTTGATATCTAATAATACTTCTGAAGGTTATGAAGAAATGATTACATTTTCAGATTATGAAGAACTAATCGGCATGGAAAATTACAAAGAAATTGAAAATAAATTCTCAAAAAAGTAGCTATTGTTAATTAATATGGATTTTTGATATTATGAAGGGTTAAATTCTTCAAGCTGAGAAATATCTTCAATTGTTTCTTCCCTTCTGATCAATCTTACCGAATTATTTTCAATCATCACAATTTGTGGACGGGGATAAATGAATGAACTTGATTGAGGTATGTTGTACGCACCTATATTCTCTATAATCAACCTGTCTCCGGGTTTAAATTCAGGCATTGGTTTATTCGTAAGGATATCTGTTTGAAGGCATAAAGGGCCGTAAATTATTGTGTCTTTTAAGTCACTTCCATTACTTTTAACCGGCCTTACATCCTGCATACTCCAAAAAGATGTAGGAAGTACATTTATACCGGCATCGGCAGTTACTGCTCTTTTTCCATTTTGTAACGTCTTGGTGCTAAGAACAGTTGTTAAAAGAGAAACTGCATTTTTTACTATCGCCCTTCCCGGCTCTAATATTAAAGTAGGGTATTTATCTTTAAATGAAGAAAGTAACGGTTTTACTGTTTTTTCAGCATAAAGATCTAAGTTATCGATTGATGGGAAGCCTCCACCTACGTCCAGGTATTTAATTTCAACTCCCAACTTGCTATTTATCTCTTTTGCTAATTCGCAAATTTTTCTCGAAGCTATTTCATACATGTCTGCACTTTTAGGCCAAATAAGTTTTATATTTTGAGCCGGTATATATTCATCATTAGAATTTGGTTCGACAATATAACTAGTAAGGTGAAGATGAAGGCAGACAGTATTTAATAATCCCGAATCCTTACATAATTTTATAGCCTCAAATGCATCACCGTTTTCAAGATTAAACCCAAACCTGTCTACAATCTGGTTAATACCAACATCCACATTAATTCTGATTCCTATATCAATTGATTTATTCCGTTCACCTGCGATTTCAGTAAGCTGTTTAATTTCATCATTATTATCAGCATTAATTAAAGCACCTTCGTTTATTGCTTTAATTAGATTGTCTTTTGTCTTACCGGGGCCATTATAGACTATTGAACTCCCGGCTAAACCAGCTCTTTTTGCTATTTCATATTCAAAACCTGATGCTACCTCAGCCCATGCACCTGATTCATGGATAATATTTAGAACTTCCGAAAGGTAGTTTGCTTTATAGGCATACGCAACCTCAACATTAGAATATTTTAGGGAAAAGATCTTTTTAAATTCTTGTATATTGTTTTTAAGTACTTCTCCTGACACAATAAATAAGGGGCTGCCGTATTTTTTAACAAGGTTCTCAATTGATGCAGCTTTAGTAAGATTCATAATTTATAAAAGAATATTTAATCTGATATTTTTTATTAGTCTTTGAGTTTTGATAAATATTTCATCCCGGTATCGGGAAGTATGGTAACAATATTTATATCTTTATTATTTGTCACTGCATAATTTAGTGCAGCGCCTACAGCCGCACCTCCTGAACCGCCTGCAAACACGCCTTCCAAGTTTATCAGATCATTTACAGTTTTAAATGACTGATCGTCACTGATTTGTACTATTTCATCAATATAATTAAAATCAAGTACACCAGGAATAAAATTCTTACCAATACCTTCCACTTCAAAATGCCCCTCTTTCACGAGGATACCTTCTCTGAAAAAATCCCTGAATACTGAGCCTACGGGTTCAACTCCAATAATTTTAATCTCAGGATTTTTTTCTTTAAGATATTTACCAACTCCGGAAATAGTCCCACCAGTCCCAATACCACATAATACTACGTCTACCATTCCATCTGTCTGTTCCCATATTTCGGGCCCTGTTGTAAAGTAATGCGCTTCGGGGTTCAAAATATTAAAATATTGATTTATATAAAAACCATTCTTATCCCCTGCAATCTTCTGCGCTACCTTATAACAGCTTTTTTCATCGCTATAGGGCAATCCCCTTGGAGTAAGAACTACTTCTGCACCAAAAAGTTTTAGTGCCCTGATCTTTTCTTTGCTTATCGTCTCAGGAAGTGCAAATACACATTTATATCCTTTTACCGCACTAAGCATGGCAAAGGATAGTCCCATATTTCCGGATGTCGATTCAACAATTAATTGCCCGGGTTTTAGAAGTCCGTTTCGTTCGGCATTGTTCAGTATATATTGCGCAACCCTGTCTTTGATACTCCCGGATGGATTTAGGAACTCAAGTTTTGCATAAATATTTGTTCTTGAATCAATATTTATATTATTAAACTTAACAAGCGGAGTATTCCCAATACAGTCTAAGATGCTGCTTGAGAATGTGGCCTTATGTTGTTCAATTCTTGCAAGATCCATCTTGCCCTCTCATTTTTCCTTTGATCAAAGAAGTTAATTATCTCTTCTCTGTAAATACCGGTTCGGGCTTCTTCAACTGCTTCTGTTAAAGAATTCTTAAATTTATCAAAAGCCCATCTATCAGAACGGGAAATATTTAACCTTATATAATTTAGGGCACCTTCATCCCCTAACCCGTCGCCAGGATATACAGCAATTTTTCTTTTAAAAAGCGCTATAGTTAACTCCTGGGCTGTTATTCCGGTTTCTCTAACATCCATTACCATGGAAAAACCGTAACTTGGCTCTACAGGGATAGAAATTCCATCTGTGTTATTTATCACCTGTTTAATAAACTTATAATTTCCCCTGATTAATTTTTCAGTGTTATCTATATAATCAGTATCTTTTAAAGCAGCCAAGGCCCCGTATTGTGCAATAAGATTTGTGTTAAGGCGAGTCATTGATACTTTGGCAATTAAACATGCTCTCATTATGTCCGAATGTCCTGCCAGAAAACCGATCCGGACTGCGGCCATTCCGTATCCATGTGAAACACTGTAAACTGATAC
>JAUXJP010000218.1 GCA_030624695.1 Candidatus Dadabacteria bacterium
ATGGTATTGATTCCAGTTGAAGAATATCTTATTCTACTTGAAGAGGCAGGGTATAAACCTACCCCAAAATTAGACCGCGAGATCACTCAAGCCAGAACTCGTTTCCGCAATGGCAAGACCATACCATGGAAATCTTTGAAACGTGAACTCAAGTAAATATATAATTGAAGTTGATACGTTAACCAAATGCAGACTATGTCCGGGTGATTTCTAAAAAGCATGGAAATTCACTTTGATATATCGTGTAAGCTGTGCTGTAAATACGAAAGAACTTTTTTGTAAATTCTAAATCAAACACGGAGACCGTATGAAACTGCATGTGATAGTTGAACAGGATGAAGACGGCTATTATGTTGCCGAGGTTCCAGCGCTTCCAGGCTGTCTTTCGCAGGGGAAAACTCAGGAAGAAGCTATTGCCAATATCAAGGAAGCCATTGAAGGATGGCTTGAGGTAATGGAATCCAAGCAGTCATTTGACCGTGCCAGGGTTATTGAAGTTGCGGTGTGATGGACAAGAAACTAAAACTTTGTTCAGGTAAAGACGTTGTCCAAAGGTTTCAAAGGGCAGGGTGGTCTGCTGTACGTCAAAAAGGTTCTCATGTAATGATGACAAAATCTGGTTATCATTGGACATTATCCATTCCCCAACACAATGAACTTGGTCATGGCCTCCTTCGCAAGTTAATACGGCAGGCAGGCCTTACAATAGAAGAATTTAATAAACTGTAAATTTCTCAGAGAAATATAGTATAGACACTAAGGCATATATTCACCATAAAAAAAGGGATAAGAATCATAATGACCCTCATCCCCCTCCCTTCAGCAGTCAATTTATACCTTGAAAAATTTGCAATTTAAAATTAATAGCTGGTTACTGTTCCTGACTAATCAATGTAATAATGAAAGACCTGCCTCCCTAATCGTTTTTTCACTCTGCCCTGAAACGGTTACGCCATTTTCTGTACACGTAACCCTCACCCTCACCTGGCCCATATTGGAAGGGACATTATCCAGTTGCCAGCTACCGTCAGGTTTTACAGTGACTATGCGATTCAGCACACTGACTGTGCATTTCTCGCTTATCTGGGCTGAGGCAAGTGAGTAAACAAAGCACTGTATGAGAACAGCCAACATTAAGTACTTTATTATTGATACAGCTTTTTCAGGTATATTATTCAATTTTTCTGGCCTTCTTTAATAAGTGTCTGTTCCTATTTATTTAATTTTGATTGTTTTTTATATTACGCCTTAGTAATTGAAATATGAAGGTTTTACCCCAGTTCTGGTAATATCCTTGACTTTTAATCCATAACGCATTAATTTAATAATTATAGGAAGCTTAACTATGCCTGAAAATTTAAATAAAATTAAACCCCAATACATTGTTGACGAAAATGGGCAAAAAACAGCAGTCTTGATTAATTTGGATGAATATGAAAGTCTAATAGATCTTGTTGAAGACCTTGAGGATGCGAGAGATCTATTGAAAGCGGAACTGGAAACCAGGGACTTTACTCCATACGAAGAATTCAGAAAAAAGTGGCTGAATCCCGGAAATACAGAATAGTCATTGGAAGAAAAGCAGAAAAGGAAGCAGGTAATATTCCGCTTCCACAAAGACACAAGATTGATAACGCAATTTTTTCGCTTGCCAATAATCCGCGAACTCACAATTGCAGGAAACTTACCCATAAAGAAGGTTATCGTATTAGAGTGGCAACTATCGTGTCCTTTATACGGTTGATGACGATACCAAAACTATCGTTGTCTACCGTATCAAGATTAAGGGCAAAGGCACATATAAATAGAGAGTTGTCTTTAAAAAGTAACCTTTCAAAAAATATAAAATCTCTTTCTTCCCACCCGTAACTTTCAATCATCAATCAATTGCCTACAACAAGTCAAAATTCAAAATCTCAAATTTAAAAACACACCCTCATTGAGTTTCCTTTTCAATCCCCCAATCCCTCAATTCCTAAATCCTTCAATTTCACATAAAACAACTTTAGTCACTTCAAACTTCCCGTCCGAACGGCTTGGCCGGGCGGGTAGATCACTTTAGGCACTTTTTAAATAGTCGCTGTCCCTAATTAATCGTCCCTAATTAATCGTGAACCAGAATTTGTCAACTCAGAATATGCAGGAGTTATTTTGTTGTGTGCTAAACAACACTGATTTTCAGGTCTGTCGTATGCCCATTCTGCAGTATTAAACCCCATGATTAAGTCAATAGCATCGAAGCTGCCATCTTCATAGTAAACTCTAATTTTACCTACTGTAACTCCATTGGGGACATTTGTTGCAAAAGCTGCTGCTTCCAATAAATGGATTTTGTTTGCACTATATCCAGACAGGTCAATAGTATCTACTGGAATAAATTCAGAACTCGTTTTTATAACATGTAGGTCTTCTCCGAAGATTACAAATGGAATGTCATTGTAAGTAATCGAATCGCCATCCCCTAAAGGAATATATTGTCCAGCTGCCATCAACTTTGATGTACTGAGCAAGAAAACGAAAAGTAATAAAGCATAGCCAAAAACCTTCTTACGGTTAAATGATTTCGATTTCTTTGAGATCATAAACATCTCCCTCCCTTTCTTCACTGACTATTGTTTTTTTGACTCTTTGCAGATATACTTAAATTTTTAAAATATACGGTAACAACTAATAATAAAAAAAGCCTTACTGCTAAAGATGTTCACATACAACACCTTCGGTAGTAAGGCTGTCTTTTCTCAGACTACTTCCGTGCAAGTAATGGGGGCTTTACTCCCTCCATCCGTACATCCCTGTACGTGTAAAAGACCCTTTACTTTGCGTCCACTGATTACTCAGTGTTTGCCTTTATCGTGGGTGATTCTGTTTTTATAAAGAAGTAATATCACAAATATGATGCCAAAATTTTTCCGGAAACGAAGAAACCA
>JAUXJP010000184.1 GCA_030624695.1 Candidatus Dadabacteria bacterium
ATTAAAATGTATGATTTCGTTCCTACCCCTGCTTTTAGCCTCATAAAGGGCAATATCAGCTTTTTCTATCAGGCCGTCCTGAGTCATAGCATTTTTTGGAAACGAGGATATACCAATACTGAGAGTGGTATTTATCTTGTCAGAATTTAATATTTTGGAAGATTCAATTTTTTTGACAATTTTTTTGGCTACAAATAATGCACCTGATTCATTTGTTTTGGGTAGTAAAATTGCAAATTCATCACCTCCGTACCTGGCTGCTATATCAATTTCTCTTATACTGCTAGCTATTAATACCCCTGTCTCACTAATAATGGCATCCCCTGCCTGGTGGCCATGGTCATCATTTATCATCTTGAAATTGTCAATATCTATAATTACAACAGACAGGTCTTCGGAGTACCTTAGGGCCCTTGCAACAAAGTTGGAGAGCATCTCCTTAAAATGCCGGTGATTATAAAGTCCTGAAAGGCCATCTTTAATTGCCAGCTCACTGATCCTCTTTAGATTTGAGGAGTATGTGATTGCCTTGGACGCCTGCTGAATGAGAACATTTGCCAGGTTTTTGTGTTCATCATTAAACTCTATCTTTTTCTTTCTGCTAATAAATACAGCACCAAGTACTTCATTGTTGTTTTCACTTGTCTCATCCTGGTTAACAATTGGAAAAATTATTGTAGATTTGAGATTTTTGACGTTAACTGTGAAATCTATTTCCCTGTCAAAAACTGTCCTGAACTTCGATCTGTCAGAAATGTCTATGAAGCTTAATGATTTGTCTCCCTGGTTAACCAGGCCTATAAGTGAGTTATGATTTGAAAAAGTCTTGTTTTCCAAATGTTCATTTTCAATGTTTGTTGCTTTTATAGTACTTTCATTTGTTTCCGGGTTGTTAAGTGTTATGGATATCATATCACTCGGAATAGTTGAAACCAATGTGCCAAGTAGATGTTTTATTATCTTTTCAGAATCCATATTCGATTCCAGTTTCTGAATGTAGTCATAAAGTGAGGTTAACTCGTTTCCACTTTCGGAAACATTTTTTCGAAGTTTTTCAATAACAAGTGTTAAGTAAATTTTATCGGCGATAAGTTCAGCAATTTCCCTGTCACTCTCGCTAAACGCTTTTTTATTATAGTTATCCATTATTAGTATCCCCCTTGCACTGTTACTGTTGGGGCCTTTATCTAAATGTTTGTTTTTGAGGGGAATGGCCATAAGGGATTTAATCTCAACAGTCTTTGAATAATAGACGGCATTTTCTTTTAAATTCTTAATTTCATCAATCATAATGGGACTGTTTGTTTTAGTAAGCCAGTTTATATAACCGGACCTGAAAAGGAGTCTTTGCCCGCTGTCTATTGCGTCTGGTGTGTTTGATATATAATCATAAATTTCGTATAAACCATCCTCATCTTTTAAGTATAGGATTATAGAGTTGTGTTCAATCAGTTTGCCCAGAAAATTAAGCGATTCACGCACTTCTGACTTATATGTGTCAATATTCTCAAGTGTCATATCAAGGAAAGGTCTTTTTGATGAATTATCCGGAAAATCATGATTTGTGCCTTTAAAAAAAATATATCTGTATTTTGAGCAGCTGTTTTTTAAAATTGGACCGAACAAAAAAGTTGTTAAAGAGAGAATTATTAACGAGACAATTGCCGGAATTAAATCCGTGGAAATCAGTTGTATTGCAAAGATGCAAATAAGGCTTACTATGACCGGAATTAAGCCAAATATTCCATAAAAGACAGGCAGTAATAAATAGAATAAAGGAAATGATTTACCAACCGTTACTGACAAAACAATTTCAAGAATGGCAATTATCAGGATTAAGGCAATGATATTATTTTTAGTTGAAATTTTAGATAACTTTTCCTCGGATTTTAGCTCAAGCATCAGTACGATCAGCAGTGGGACCATAAAAAGGGCACGATAAAATACGGGGAAATTAAACTGATCAAAAATTATCAGGCCGAATACTGTCAGACTGAGAATTATTGAAAAAATATCCAGTATATTTAGGTCAAACTTCTTAATTGTTATCGAAGCTATAAATTTTTTCACCTTTTTTTATCATTCCCAGTTCTTCACGGACAATTTTTTCAAGATATCTTTTCTCATTTTCCATGGAATAAATTTTTTCTTTATAATCATCATTTTCGTTGTTTAGTTTCTCGATCCTTTTTAGTATTATTTCATTCTCATTCCTTATATGATTCAGATGTGTTGTCTCTTTTGAGAAAATAAAAGTCGTAAAGATTATCAGGGCAAGAATAATTGAACTTCTTATTATTTTTTTTAACATTGATTTGGCAAATTAAGAATAAGAACTTCTTCTAAAAAAAGGATTGGACTGCTTTTCAATTCCTATGGTAGTGGCCGGCCCGTGACCAGGGAATACATTGTAGTTATCAGGCAGGGTAAAAAGTTTTGCCTCTATTGAACCGGTAAGCTCCTCCATAGAAGTGCCGCCTGTAAGGTCTACCCTGCCCACGCTTCCTGCAAACAGGGTGTCTCCAGCAAAAATATTGTCTTCGATTACTAGGCATATATGGCCCCATGAGTGTCCAGGTACAAGCAGAATGTCGGCGATTAAACTTCCGATCTCGACTTTATCACCTTCTTCGACGTAACCTTCAACATCAGGTTTTACTACATAAGAATACTGCGGCCATCTCTTGCAAGCTTCGGGAAGCAGATCAAGTACAGGCTGGTCTTTTTTATGGATATAAAATGGAATCCCAAGTTTTTGTTTAGCAATTTCAACACCTGCAACATGATCAAGATGGTTATGTGTGTTAACAATTTTGGTGATTGTAAGTCCAGATTTCTCAACTTCTGAGAGAATATCATCAATCTGTTCTCCGGGGTCGATCAGGATTCCTTCCATGGTCTTTTCATCTCCAACAATATAGCAGTTCTCAATAAAAGCGCCGCCGGTTATGCAGTTTATAATCATATTATATCCTCTGGTTAATATTCTATATGGAAGTTGTCGAATTCGCCAATAGAAGGTGAGATTGTAGTCTTTACATCTGTCACTCGTGCATTAGCCGGTCCGGCTTTGCACCATTCAATGAGCTGGTTTAGTTTTCCTGGTGATCCTTCTGCAACTATTTCTACGAAACCACCGGGAAGATTCTTTACATAACCGGTTAATCCGAGTGCGACAGCGGTATCTTTGGCCGAAGCCCTGTAGAATACTCCCTGCACTTTCCCCACTATAATAAGGTGAGCTCTTCTATCCTCCATACTATACTTGATGTTACCAAATAGTGATTTAGTGTCAAATCCG
>JAUXJP010000262.1 GCA_030624695.1 Candidatus Dadabacteria bacterium
AACAAGCTAATTGCTAGCAAATCTTCATTTTCTTTATCTTGATATAAAGAAAACGAAGCAAAAGAAAGATCAAGGCTAGGCAATTCATATACTAAAAATTCAATTTAAAATCTAAAACGTATAATCCTACCACCACCCCTATACGTTTTTTAACGATTTTTAATTAAATTTTCTTAACGTTATTCATTGCAGGCCGTTTAAAAAATAAAAGTATTTAGGTTAAGGATTAAATAATATGGTGTCTGATAATAAATTTAATGGATTCACAAAAAAGACGATCACTTTTTTACGGGGCCTTGAAAAAAATAACTCGAAAGAGTGGTTTGATGAAAACAGGGATCTATATGATGATTACCTGATGATGCCGGCAACACTTTATGTAAAAGAGATGGGTGAAAAGCTTAAAACAATATCACCGGGAATTGTTGCAGATCCAAGGCGGGACAAGTCAATTTTCCGCCTTAACAGGGATGTAAGATTCGGGGCAAATAAAAAACCTTATAAAACACATCTTGGAATATATTTCTGGGATGGAAAAGGTAAAAAACTTGAAAACACTGGATTTTATTTTCAACTGGATAAATCAAAGATAATGTTTGGTGTTGGGATGCATATTTTTCCCAGGGAAATGCTCAATCCCTACAGGGATGCAGTTACAGACCCGGAAATGGGCGGTGAGCTAAAAAAAATCATTACAAAAATATCAAAAAACACGGACTACAAATTCGGCTGGACAAAGTATAAAAGAATTCCAAAAGGCTATGATCCAAACCATCCTAATAAGGACTATCTTCTATACGGAGGCATAGGCTTTATGTATGAAGAACAAAATCCCAAGGTGCTTTTTGATAAAAAATTTATCGACTATTCCTTCAAGATTTTCAATGATATGTCACCAATTCATAAATGGCTCAAGAAATTAAACTGTCTTTAAAATAAATATTAATCCATTACGTTTTATTTGTTGTACTAAATTTCTTTTTTGCAATAAGGGGTAACTGTAATGGAAATATTATCACAGCCGGAAGTCTGGATTGCTCTCGCAACATTAACAGCTCTGGAGATAGTCCTTGGAATTGATAACATAATCTTTATCTCCATACTGGTTGGGAACCTTCCCGAACAGCAAAGGCAGCGGGCAAGGATCCTTGGCTTGTCTCTCGCTATGGTATCGAGACTGCTACTTCTTTTTACTCTTACTTTTATCATGGGTCTTACAAAACCGCTTTTTACTCTGTTTTCCTTTGGATTTTCCGGCCGGGATTTAATACTAATTTTTGGGGGACTTTTTTTACTAGCAAAAAGTACACACGAGATACATTTGAGTCTCGAAGTCTCTGAACATGAAAAACAATCTGCAAGAGCATCCAGCTTTATGAAAGTACTTATACAAATTGCAATAATTGATATAGTGTTTTCCCTTGATTCTGTAATTACAGCTGTTGGCCTTGTAAAACAGATACCCGTGATGGTTGCTGCTATAGTAATTTCTGTAGTTGTAATGATGATTGCTGCAAAACCACTTGGAGAATTTGTAGACGACCATCCTACAATAAAAATGCTTGCTCTTAGCTTCCTTATACTTGTCGGGGTTGCTCTTTTTGCAGAGGGCGTCGGATTCCACATACCAAAGGGATATATATACTTCGCGATGGCTTTCTCGGTAGGTGTTGAGATGATTAATATAAAACTAAGGTCTAAGATGCGTAAACCTCTTAAATTAAATAAACAGTTGTGATATAGTGTAATTAATCATGCTGAAAATAATTAAATCACTAATTGTACTGCTTATAATAATTATTGTCCTGTTTATAGTCATAGGGATTTTTCTTCCCAAGGACTATACGGTTTCTCGTTCAGTAGTAATTGATGCTTCACCACAACAAATTCACCCCTATCTGAACAACTTAAATAACTGGCCAAAGTGGTCTCCCTGGGCTGAAAATGACCCAACACTCAAAGTCACTGTTGGCGATATCTCATCCGGTATTGGTGCTTCACAGTCCTGGATTGGCAAAGACGGTGATGGTTCCCTCGTAATTACTGAGAGTAGTATCCGGGAAGGAATTGATTATGACCTTGAATTTAACAAAGGTCAGTTCAGGTGCAAGGGTATTTTCGAATATATTCCCGAGGGACAGGGTACAGATGTAATATGGGAGATGAGGGGAAAAGTTGATACACCCGTATTAGGCGGATATTTTGCTGCAAAGATGGACACCTGGGTCGGAAAGGAGTTTGAAAATGGCCTTAAAAATCTCAAGAAAGTTGTTGAAGAAAATAAATAATTCTTAAAACTTCTCAATTTAACCAAGTGATTGTTTACCAAAAGTTCGTAAATGTAAGCTGGGTGGGATTTAATAATATTAAGGGAATAACAATGGAGGTATTTTAATGGCTAATAACAATACTAACAGTGAAAGCAAGTGCCCGTTTACGGGTGGAGTGTTAAAGCACAGCGCTGGCGGTGGCACTTCAAACCGAGACTGGTGGCCAAATCAGTTGAAGCTGAACATTCTCCGCCAACACTCTT
>JAUXJP010000110.1 GCA_030624695.1 Candidatus Dadabacteria bacterium
CAGTCACAATATCATTAGTGGTATTGAGAAACAGCCCGTTTTCGACAATCCCTGCCCTATACTCAAGCAGGCGGGTAAGTTTTTCAGTGTTAGAAATTATACCGAAGTTACAATCAAGTATGAAATTTTCCTGGTCTGTTATTAAAGGCTGTTTGTCTTCTTCAACCCTAAGGCTTACTTTTGCGCCAAGAGATTCAATATAAGCTGCCTCAGCCTGCCAGCAAAAAGGAAGGACTTCGACCGGTAAATGCCATTTTTCACCAAGCTTATCTGACAACTTTGTCTCATCAATTATAACAATGTTCCTGTTGCTGTTTTGGGCTAATACTTTTTCCCTTAGAAGGCCGCCGCCGCCGCCCTTTATCAGGTTGCCTTCTTTGTCAACTTCATCAGCCCCGTCAATGTTTATATCAAGGCGTTTAACCTTATCAAATCCGTATACTTTAATGTTCAAGGAGAGCGCATTTCTCTTGGTTTCCTCGGAGCTTGGTATGCAGAAAAGATCAGAAATCTCTCCTTTATTTAATCTGTGTGCAATTTCTTCAATTGCAAATATTGCGGTACTCCCGCTTCCAAGTCCCACGGACATTCCTGACCGGATAAATTTAACAGCAAAAATCGCTGCTGATTTTTTCATCCCTGATATTTTTTCCTGATTCATTTAGCGTTAATTTACTTGAGGTTGAGTGCCTCATCAATGGTTACTAAAACTTTAGAGATTTTAAAATAATTCTATTAGTTTATTAAGTTCTGAATCTGTATCATGCCCCAGATTAATACTCACTATATTTCTGCCCTTATTTTTTAGTGCTCCATAATCGCCCAGTGCCTGGGCATTCTTCAGTATCCCGAAGGTTAGTGATGAAACTTCTGAGAATGGTTTGTCAGGTATCTGGACATCACTGGCGATATCAGAAGTAAGCTGTATAAAAATACCCATGCCTGCATCTCCCTTATGAAGCTGGCCGGTCGAGTGAAGGTACCTTGGGCCAAATCCCGAGGTTACCGGCAAATCGAATTCGGAGGCTAGTATTTCTGCCAGTTCGTATATTAGTAGTTTTTTATTTATATCCGGGGTAAGAAAGGCCTGGATGGATATATAGCTTCCATCTACTGCTTTTTCTTTTAACCATGTGCGTAACGCATTGAAATCAGAAATTTGAGAATTCGAATAGAATGTAATATTTTCAATATTAAATTTGGGTTTCTCTTTTTCCAACAACCCTGTTTCTTTGTATTTTTGTACAAAATCCCTGGTAAAAATTTTGGCTGACTCCACATCTGGCTGATCAAAAGGATTTACCTTTAAAAAATATCCGGCCACTGCTGTTGCATATTCCCAAAGATAAATCTGCCCGGCAAGATCATAGCAGTCTTCAAGATCCATAACTACCATCGGGATACCTGAATTTTTTATACTGCTTATCTCATTTTCAGCATTCTCATCGCCTTTTATTTTAATATAAATAAAGGCATGGTCTTTGCCATAATTAAGATTTATATCAAACGACTCAGCCGGTATAGGCAGTATTCCTTTTCCGTTTTTCCCGGTACTTTCTGCAACAAGCTGTTCTATCCAGAATTTTAAGCAACTTATTTGTTTCGATGTAAATATCGTAAGTTTATCTATCATTTTTTCGGCGAGGAAGCCCATAAAAGCACCTAACCTGAGGCCCGTATTTATATTAATATCGTTTTTATTACAAAGCAGTGCCGCATTTTTTGAATTATTTATAAATTTGCCGAGATCAAGCCCGGTAAGGGATGCAGGGACAAGTCCGAAATATGAAAGTGCTGAAAACCTTCCGCCAATATCCGGTTTATTAAGAAAAATTTCCCTATAATCCAATTCTCTTGAGATGTTCTCAAGATCTGAACCCGGGTCGGTTATGGAAACAAAGTGATTCCCAATATCATTTCTATCCATAACTTTATTGTATTCAGCAAGAAAATAGTTCATAAGTGAAGCCGTCTCGACAGTGGAACCGGATTTAGAGGAGACTATGATAAGTGTTGAATCAAGATCCAATTGACTGCGAACTGATAAAATATATTCGGGGTCCGTACTATCAAGGACAAAGATATTTAAGTGATTAAGTCCTTTGAAACTATCCGCAAACATTTCAGGAGCAAGGCTTGACCCGCCCATTCCTACTAAAACCACTGATTTAAAGCCATTTTTTATGATTTGTTCTGAAAATTCATTAAATTTATCTATTTCTTTATATTTAGATTCCGGTAATGTGAGCCACCCCAGCCTGTTAATAATTTCATTTGGAGTACTACTCCAAAGGGTATAATCTTTGTCGAGTATTCTCTGGGGGAAGTTAACTAATTGGAGTGTTGATAAAACTTTTGTGAACTCATCCTTATATTCGCCTAAATACTCTTTATATTGAATACCGGTGAAGGATGGTTTTTCTGGCATATGGTCTTTTGGCTAAGTTATTTTAACGAAGTAATAATTTTTGCTTCTTTGTATATATTTTCGGCATTGAAGCCAAACTCGTTCATAACATCTTTACAAGGTGCCGACTCACCAAACCTGTCTATCCCGTAAGCTTTTCCATGCCCATTATTTCCAACATAACGTTCCCAGCCAAAAGTTGATCCCGCTTCGACTGACAACCTTTTCTTTACCGATGGAGGAAGGACTGTGTCCCTGTATTCCCGGGACTGTTTTTCAAACAGGCTAAAACACGGAAGGCTGACAACTCTTGGATTTATTCCTTCTTCTTTTAACTTTTCAAATACTTCAAGGCAGATTGATACTTCTGAGCCAGTTGATATCAATATTATCTCAGGTTCCCCGTCAGAGTCAGCAATGATATATCCTCCTTTTAATGATCCGTCAGCAGAAAGATATTTATCCCTGTCAATTACAGGAATATTTTGCCTTGTGAGGACAAGAACAGAGGGACTCTTAGTAGATGCCATAACATGCTTCCAGAGCTCAGAAAGTTCGTTGGCATCTGCAGGCCTGATTACATCAACATTTGGAGTCGCCCTTAAAGTTGCAAGCTGCTCAATTGGCTGGTGAGTAGGGCCGTCTTCCCCAAGGCCAATGCTATCATGAGTAAAAATATAGGTTACAGGCAGTTCCATTAATGCAGATAGCCTTAGTGAAGGTTTAAGGTAATCAGAAAAGATAAAGTATGTTGAACAGTAAGGTCTTAAATTGCTAAGTGCCATCCCGTTTACAGTTGCTGCCATGGCGTGTTCCCTTACACCAAAATGAAAATTTCTGCCTTCGGTATTGTCAATGGAAAAACTACTTGTATCGGAAAGATAAGTATTTGTCGAAGAACCTACATCAGCTGCACCGCCAAGCAGCCATCCCACTTTGCTGCCAATGGCGTTCATGATCTTGTTATTGGCTTTCCTGGTAGGGACACCTTTTTCATCTGCGGGAAACACCGGGAGGTCAGAATCCCATCCCGCGGGAAGTTCACCCTTTTGAATAAGTTCAAACTCCTTGGCAAGTTCGGGATACTTTCCGGAATATTCATCAAAAATAATGTTCCAGTTCTGCTCTGATTTTAATCCGATACCCACTCTTTCTTTAGAATATTCAGAAACTTCATCAGGCACATAGAAATCTTTATCAGGCCAACCGTATACCTCTTTGGTAAGTCTTATTTCTTCCTCACCAAGAGGGGCCCCGTGTGATTCAGAAGTATCCTGCATATTAGGGCTGCCAAAAGCTATATGGCTTCTAACGATTATTAATGATGGTTTATTATTTTCGTTTTTCGCATTTAAAACTGCTTTCTCAAGGCCGGGAAGGTCATTTGCATCTTCAACTATCTGGACATCCCAATTATAACTTTTAAACCTCATACCGACGTTATCGGAGTATGCGAGGTCTGTGGTACCTTCTATTGTAATTTTATTATCATCGTAAATCCAGACCATATTGCCAAGTCCCAGATGGCCGGCAAGCGAAGCAGCTTCCGAAGTAATACCTTCCATCATATCACCGTCGCTCAGTATTGAATAAATTCTGTAATCAACAATATCAAATCCCGGCTTGTTAAAACGGCTTTCAAGCCACTTTTCAGCAATTGCCATTCCAACCGTTGTTGAGGCACCCTGTCCAAGTGGACCAGTGGTGGATTCTATTCCCTTTAACATTCCATACTCTGGGTGGCCAGCACATTTACTGTGCAGCTGGCGGAATTTTTTTATGTCATCAAGAGTAATTTCGTACCCATTTACGAGAAGTACACTGTATAAAAGCATCGAGGCATGGCCCGCGGAAAGTATAAAACGGTCCCTGTTTGGCCAGTCTGGATTTGAAGGATTATGAGTTATAAATTTATCCCATATTTTAAATGTAACAGGGGCAAGTGCCATAGCCGTACCCGGATGACCGGAATTGGCTTTCTGCACAGCATCCATTGAAAGTGTCCTGATACAGTTTATGACTAAATTCTCTAATTTTTCTCTGCTCATAACAGTTAAATTCAATCTTTTTTAAGTTTTAATCTTGAAAAATCCCCCAGGATGTCAGGTTGATTTTTAGAAGTATGTAATGATAAACAAAATAAATTAGATAACAAGGTATCCAATTGGTATTATTAAAAAAAGTTAATCAAGCCTTGCTTTAAATTTCTCGCTATTCAGTATTATTTTAACTTTCTCTTGTTTAATGATGTCGCCATGGTCCTGTATGTCGAGTTCCAATACTTTATTGAAATGATAGTTCGCCTTTTCATATTCACCCATTTCGCGATATGTACGTCCTATTTCATAATGAGTAATAA
>JAUXJP010000224.1 GCA_030624695.1 Candidatus Dadabacteria bacterium
CCCCTAAAACCATCCTTAACAAGCTTTGGTATTCTTCCGCAGTGGTCTATATGGGCGTGTGAGAGGACAAGGCAATCGAGAGTCTTAGGGTCAAATTGCCAGTTGCCATTAAATTCTTCAAACTCTTCGTCACGCCCCTGGTAAAGTCCGCAATCAAGCAGAACTGTATATCCATTGTCCAGAGTTAGAAGGTGTGCACTCCCCGTAACAGTCCTTGCCGCACCGCAAAATTTAATTTTCATATATCTAAGGTTTAAAGAATTTTTATCTCTTTTTTACAACCCTGTATAGTGAAAGTAAAACTATTGCACCTATTATTGCAGTAATAAAACTTCCTATATTAAAACCTGATACCGGGCCGAAAAGTCCTGTTGCCTGGCCGATATATCCACCTATAAATGCCCCAAGTACACCTATTCCGATTGTTACAAAAAAACCACCCGGGTCTTTTCCCGGCATAATCACTTTTGCTAGCCATCCCGCTATAAGTCCGAAAATTATCCAAAAAATAATGTTACTCATAACCCTCCTCCTTTTTTTGCTTGAGATAAAAGATTATAATGTATTAACTATATTAATTGATAAATATAATCTAACAAATGGCAGAAAAATCAATCAATTCAAATTCTAAAGACAACAAATTAATTTCGCTTTTTGAGGCTACGGCAAAAGAAACGGGGAAAAAGTTTTTTGAAGCTCTAATTCTCAACCTTGCAAATGCATTAAACACATACGGTGCCTGGGCAAATGTCTACAATGAAGACCAGAGCAAAGCAAAATCACTTGCATTCTTAATTGCCGGTGAACTGCTACCTGATTTTGAATACGAGATTAAAGGCACACCATGTGAAACAGTTATTAATAATGACACTCTACACCATGTACCGGACAACCTTATAGAGATATATCCAGACGATCCGGAAATTAAGGAAGGATTAAAAAAACCTCTTAGCTATCTGGGTGTCCCGATAAAAGACAATTCGGGAAACATAATAGGCAATTTAGGTGTTCTTGACTGTGAGCCAATGCCCGCTGACCCAAGAAGCCTTGAGATTTTTAACCTTTTCGCTTCTCGTGCTACAGCCGAACTCCAGAGGCTTAAGGCCGATATTCAAAATAAAGAGCGGGAAGAAAAGATAGAACGGCTGCTGGACAGCACTAAGGAAGCAATAATTGAGCTTGACCAGGATCTGACCGTCAATATGGTAAATGCATCAGCCGAAAGAATGTTTCTTTGCCCGTCAAATCACTTTATTGGAAAAAACTTTTCAGAATTCCTTTCAAATGAAAGTGCCGAACAGCTTTCCTCACTAACATCTCAACTTGATTCATTCCCGGTAGGTAAAAGGCACTTAACAGTAAATAATGGCCTAAATGTTAGGAAAGTTGATGAGACAGGCTTAAAAGTAGAGGCTTCACTTTCAGAATTTTATTTGGGAAGTTGTATTTATTACACACTAATACTAAAAGACACCCAGGATACGGGCGATAATATTAAATTTTTTAATCAGTGCAAATATGAGACTGCAGCATTTAATGACAACATACGTGAAACAACTGTAAGCAATGAAATAACAGGCACAAGTATACTGATGCTTAAGTTATTTGAAGATATAAAGAAAGTAGCACCAACAGGAAGTACCGTACTTATTACAGGTGAAACAGGCACCGGGAAAGAACTGATTGCAAGGGCAATACACAACCAAAGTGGCAATAATAATGCCCCTTTAATAAAGGTAAACTGCGCAGCAATTCCTGCATCACTGATTGAAAGTGAATTTTTTGGCCATGAAAAAGGGGCTTTTACAGGAGCTACATCAAAGAGAAAAGGCAGATTCTCTTTAGCAGACGGTGGGACAATATTTCTTGATGAGATTGGCGAACTTCCCCTCGAGCTTCAGTCCAAACTGCTCAGAGTACTGCAGGAAGGGGAGTTTGAACCTGTTGGAGGTTCGGAAACCATAAAAGTTGATGTAAGGGTTGTCACAGCAACTAATAGAAATCTTTCTGAGGAAGTAAAGAAGGGGAATTTTCGTGAAGACCTGTATTACAGGCTTAATGTTTTCCCGGTATCGGTACCGCCGCTAAGAGACAGGGGTAACGACATTATTTTGCTTGCCGAAAAATATACACAAAGTTTTTCTTTAAAGTCAGGAATACCGGTAAAGCCTATAAATGATCTGAACATTAAATGTATGTTAAGTTATACATGGCCCGGGAATGTCCGTGAACTGCAAAATGTAATAGAGAGGGCTGTAATCACCTCTGAAGAGGGTGAATTAAATATAGAAATACCGCAAACGGAAAAAAATATTTCTTCCGAGATCCCTGAAAACATTGTAAATACCGAAAAAAAAATACTAACCGCAAAGGAAATTCAGCAAATTGAAATAGACAATATTATTAAAGCCCTGGACGCTACCGACTGGAAAGTATCTGGTGAAAATGGCGCCGCGAAGCTCCTTGGCATACCCCCAACTACTCTAAGTTCAAAAATCAAGGCATTTGGTCTTAAACGTTCCAACAATTAACTTAATGTCATTAATTACTTTACGAGATCTCGTAATTTACGAAATATCGTAATACCTTCAAACCAGCTAAATATTACGTAACATCCTTATATTATTGTATATTATTAAATTCAATTCAATTGGCACGCCTCCTGCACTATCAGTATGTGTGTTCAGACAACAAATAAAATAAAAGGAGGTAGTAAAAATGTCAGAACAAACAGTAGTACAATCATCACAAGACACAGTATTAAATGGTATCAACGTAACACAGTTATTTGATATCATCGAGGTCATAAAGGAGAACGGGGAAGTTGCAAAATGCGAACTACGTGCTTCCAACGAATGGTTAGACGGGGC
>JAUXJP010000148.1 GCA_030624695.1 Candidatus Dadabacteria bacterium
AAAGCTCAAATGTACCGGCCTTTGTGGGGGTGAACCAAAGCTGGGTGTAATTGCCGGGAAGAATGTCCTGCTTGACCCTAAAATCAGGTACAAAGAAACTGTGAAGAACATCTTCAGACCTCATAACCATTCTTACGGGTCTTCCCTGCTGTACGTATAACTCGTTAATAGTTTTTTTACCGTTGTAATAATCAAATTGCCAGAGCCATTGCCTAGCCACTACATTTACTTCGACAGCGTTGTCAGGGGGGGATCTCATTTCCCTGTATTCGATATAACCCCAGGCAAAAATAATCATTAGCAGGACTGATGGGATAACTGTCCAGATAACTTCGAGTAGTTCGTTGCCAGTGATGTATGGTGTCTCATCATGGTCTGTTTTTCGTCTGTATTTTATTGCAAAACCAATTAAGAAAGCGGAAATAAGCAGGAAGAAAAATACTGATAATACTGTTACAAAGAGAAGTACATTGTCTACCCCGCTTGCTAAATTAGATGCATTTTCAGGAAGCCAGCTTAACATTTTTAATTTTTGAAACCTCCATCACTTTTGTTAATACGACCCTTTTCTCGTACCCAAAAAATGGCTAGAAATCCGGATAAAGCTAACAGCGTAACTACTCCTCCAACTTTTACAATATTTAAAGCTTTAAGTGCGTATCGTTTACCAATCGGGTCAAATTGATAGCAAAAAAGGAGAACTTTATTCACCAGACTTGATACGCCAATCTTACCATCGGAAGACTCTATTAATGCCAGTTTAAAATCTTTGGGGTTATGTTGCAGCCCGTAAAGATAGCGTGAAATCTTGCCTTCAGGGGTAAGTATTACCAACGCTGAAGGGTGTGCATATTCATCACCGTCTTTCCTAAAGTTGTAACCGATTGCCCGGGTAAGTTTATTTATATTTTCTGAATCAGAAGTCAAAAAGTTCCATCCATTATCAGCACTATTACTTTTGTTTTTTAAACCGCTGTAATATTTTTTTGATTTTTCTGCTGAGTTAATTTGAGTTTCTTCAGGGTTGAAACTAATTGACAGGAATTCATAATCGGAACCCATTTTTAAGTCATCCGTTTCGTTTATTACTTCAAGTGATCCGTCCAGTGCAAATGTACAGATCCTGGGGCATGAAAGATAAAGCATGTTTATAACTACCGGTTTTTCATTAAAAAACTGGCCGATCCTTACTTCTTCCCCATCCTGGTTTACAAATTCAGTATCAAGGTCGATTGTTTCACCAAGTTTTTCATCTATTCCTATATCTTTTAGGTCAGCCGTATTGGATATTGCATAGGCAGGGGCATGATAATATGAAAAGATAAGTATCAGTAATAATATAAAAGTTCTAATTGATATAAATGAGTAATTATTAAACATCGAACCTATGAATTTAAATAGCAGACAGCTGTTGTATTTTTTTTTAAATACTGTCGCTAACTAATTGTAATTGTTGAATATATTTACGGAATTTACTGTTAACAAATGTCACCTGATAAAAGCAGTTTAGATTGTATCTGATTGGATATTGCTGTCAAGTAGTGTAAAACATTCAATATTATTGCTATTTTAGACGATTTATCTGTAGTTTACTATTATGAAATGTATAACTGACATTGAAGGGGTAAGTGTCGGACACAGCTCCGATTTTGAAGCCGGTACCGGGTGTACCGTTGTTCTTTTTGACAGGCCTGTTTTTGGTGCAGTCGAGTTAAGCGGAGGCGGGACCAGTACAAGGCAGATTGACTCACTACTGCCTCACGGCACTTACGGCAGGATTAATTCGATACTGCTTACAGGGGGCAGTACTTTTGGCCTTAGTGCAACCGACGGAGTACTGAAATATCTCGAGGAAAAGTCTATAGGTCTTCAGACCGGGGGAGGGATGGTAATCCCATCTGTACCTTCAGCCGTAATTTATGACCTGGGTATAGGTAACGGGAATATACGCCCAGATATGGATATGGGTTATCAGGCATGTATTAATGCAGGAAATGAAGGCATTGAGGAAGGCTGCATAGGAGTCGGGACGGGCGCCACAATTGGAAAAATAAACGGTGTTAATAACTCAACTAAAGGTGGAATTGCTTCTTCGAACTTTATGTTCCCTAATGGGGTTATGGTAGGAGTGCTTGTTGTGGTCAATGCTTTTGGCGACATCTATTCATTAGATAAGAATGAAATAATTGCAGGCGCCAGGAATAAGGATGGTAGTGGGTTTCTAAATACCACGGAGTATATAAAAAAAGGGTATTTAAAACCATACGAACCTTACTCAAGCACTACACTTTGTATAGTTGCAACCAATGCAGTGTTAAATAAGCATGAACTTATAAGGATTTCCAAGATTGCACATACCGGAATAAGCAGGGTTGTGAGCCCCGTAAATACCGTTTCTGATGGAGATGTAGTATTTGCAGTATCAATTGGGGATCATGAAGGAGATGCAAATTCTATTGGTGTAGCAGCTTCTGACCTTATATCAAATACAATAGTGGATGCTGTTCTTAAAGCAAAGAGTCTGTTCGGGATACCCTCCAGTTCAGAACTCTAAGTATTTTTTTCAAGGGAAATATCTTCTTTGGGTACAGGTGTCTGCCTCATTTTTATACCAAGGACTATACCTATCGCTATAAACGCGGTCAGAACAGAAGACCCGCCGTAACTAAAAAGATATAGCGGGACACCAATTACAGGTAGAAGGCCCAGTACCATGCCGACGTTTATTAAAGTATGCCAGAAAAAGAGCGCAGCTATACCAAGGGCAACCAGCATTGAGAATTTATCTTTCGAGGAACTTGCGGTGTCAAGTATTGTAAGTATAAGGAGGAAATAGATTAACAGCATTATTGCTGAACCCAGAAAACCCCATTCCTCGGCGAGGACGGAAAAGGCGAAATCTGTCTGCTGTGCAGGTATGAACCTAAGCTGTGACTGTGTACCTGAGAGGTAACCCTTCCCGATTAATTTGCCTGAGCCTACAGCAATCTGTGACTGTATCGAGTTGTACCCCATGCCAAGCGGGTCAACTGAGGGGTTTGCAAAAGTAAGTATCCGCTCTTTATGGTAATCCTTTAAAAAAAAGCTCCATGCTGGAATGGAAATAAGAACAAGGATGCCAAATATTATCAGCAGTGACTTTGTTTTTATACCCATAAATAAAAGCATTGTTCCGGAAAGAAGAATTATTATTAAAGCAGTTCCAAGGTCGGGCTGAAGGAGGATTAGGCAAAATATCATAATTGTGAAAATGATTGGTTTTATTATGTCTTTAAGTCCAAACGGCCCGTCTTCAAAGTCATTGCTGTAAAATCTTGCTATGATAAGTATTAGTGAAATTTTTACAAACTCGGAAGGCTGTATAGATATTGGTCCGAATGCGATCCAGCTCTGCGAGCCCGAAACTTCCCTGCCGAATATAAATACAAATACGAGGGTGATCAAAGAAATAACAAAGATGTGCATTGTATATCTTTTTAACAAATTAGAGTTCATAAAAGTGATGATCAGCATCGTGATAAAACCGAGGCAAACCCATATCAATTGTTTTTTAAATGTTCCGAGTCCTGTATGATAGGAGGCACTATAGAGATTTATTAGTCCGAATGCGGAAAATAGAAGAGAGAGAAAAAGTATTAGCCAGCCAAAATTTTTGATTAACCTTCTGTCAAACATTATCATTTTAAATCACACCATTCTTTTGTTCAAAATAGAGATCAATTATATCTTTTGCCAACGGGGCAGCAACAGCTCCACCGCTCCCACCGTTTTCAATTAATACGGTAATTGCTATTTTTGGTTTTTCAGCCGGGTAATAAGCGGTAAACCATGCATGGTCTTTATATTTCTCTTTCTTGGATTTTGTTTTTGAAGAGATGACCTGTGCTGTACCAGTTTTTCCAGCTACCGTTCCGTGTTTTACTTTTGCGCGTTTCCCCGTACCTGATTCTTCAT
>JAUXJP010000179.1 GCA_030624695.1 Candidatus Dadabacteria bacterium
AAAAGGTAATAAGGTCCAGGAACAAATACAACAGCTGTATTAAAGACAGGCCTTCGGGATGTGAGTCTGAAAAAGAAGAATATGACCAGAACGTAGCAGAATATGTTGAATTTCAGAAACACTTAAGTGATCTTTAAGTACCATGATGTTTTATTCCGTTACCAAAGAAGATTAGTACTATACCATGGATTATCATCTCAATGGTTATTATAAGACCGGTTACAAATATTCCTGAAGCTGGCGCGTCATCAATTGATTACTACTTACATGCAAGTTCATAGGACTTTAAAAATAATGAACTGGGGCCGACTTTGAGCCATCTTTTAGATGGATTACCTTCATAGTATTTATCAAAATTTTCATTAAATACAGTATTTCCCTTACTGTCCTGCCCTATAGCTTCTTTAATGGTAAAATTCATATTGCTGCAGTCATATATTTTTATTAATACTGTCTGATCGTATATATTTCCATTTTGTGAAATCTGGGCAAATTTAAATACCTGCTTTTCCGTTACAGTGCTTAAATTATCTTTTTTATTTATAGATGATTTATCAATATAAAAGGTATCACCGCTTCTTGTATTACCAATAGGTTCCCAGTCTTCTGCATATGCTAATGATATACTTATTGTTACAAGCATCGTGGTAAGAAATATTTTCATAAGATATTTACATTTAAATAAAGCGAATATTAGAGTTAATATATTTTAAAATATTAAATATTCAAAGAATTATGTATCTTAACTGTAATAATGAGTTTAAAAGAAATAAGGGAAGAAGAAGATATTAGGTGGAGATAAAATACTGCATGAAGACATTATTAATAATTCTACTCTTTATAATCTGCGTGTTTGCAGAAACCAAAGTTAATTCCGCGGACAACTCATTATGTATAGATGAACAGATACTATCAGAGCCTGAGAAAAGCTCCCGGTACAATTTATTATCTTTCCCTGCGGTATCCACAGGTGATCCCTACATTTTGGCAATAAGTTATTTCAACAACAAAATGAATATTATTATCAGTGAAAATTATGTAACTCAGTATGAATATTCAGGGGTTTCCTATACTGTATACAAATCATTTCTAAACTCGGAGGTAAAAAAAGATTATTATGAAAATTGTATAAAAGATTATTACGAAGTTAGCAAGGTATACTAGATATCAGTTCAGCTCCCCGGTTATTTACACTCTTATCCTTAGACCCAATTTCCACGATAATATTGCAACCCTCTATTTTATTGTACTCATAGAAACTAAAATCCGTTCTGCAAGATTGGTTAAATACATAAAATTTTTCTGTTTCTTCAAAATTTTCAAACCCAAATCTCCTGTCCATAAGCCACCTGATAATACCTTCAATTGAGTACTCCTCTTTTATGAAGAGTATTGCTGTTATTTTTGTATTAATTTTTTTCAATTCATAAAGGCTCAACATAATGATATTTAAGAATAACTAAAAAATGGGGTTATTATTATCAACATGGAAAGTAATAAAGATAAGAAGATAGTTCACCTTATAGAGAACATTAATGAAAAACTTGGTGAAGTTTCAGAGAAGGTAAATTCTGATCAGCTAAAAGAAGAACTAAATGATTATAAAAATCATTTTGCAGAGGCCAGGGCCAGAATTAAAAAAGGTCATGAGTTTAAGTGATACTTGATTAATCTGTTACCGATTCTCTACTCAAAATTATTTATGTATTCATCAATTTCACTGCATAATCTTATTTTCATTTCATCATTAATGAATGCCGAATTAAAACTGTTCTTTGCAAGTCCTGCCAGTGTTTCTACTCCGAGTCCAAAAGTCTTTTGCACAGCTTCATAATTCTCATTTATATACCCCCCGAAGTATGAAGGATCGTCAGAGTTTATTGTTATTACAAGCCCCTTTGCCAGCATCTCAGGAAGAGGGTGTTTATCTATATGGTCGACTACTTTTAGTTTAAGATTAGATAAAGGACAGACTGTAAGAGCAATCCGCTTTTCGGCAACATACTTTGTGAGTTCCAAATCATTAAGTATTGCAATTCCGTGGTCAATTCTTTTTACATCAAGAAGCTCGATTGCTTCACGTATATATTCAGATGGCCCTTCCTCGCCGGCATGTGCTACCGTAACAAATTCTTCTTCCCGGGCTTTTAGAAATACATCTTTAAACTTTGAGGGGGGATGCCCTTTCTCCGAGGAGTCCAGCCCTACCCCGATTATCTTTTCTTTAAAGGGAATTGCCATCTCAAGTGTTTTAAATGCATCATTCTGGTCAAGATGCCTGAGGAAACACATTATTATTTTATATGTAATACCAAACTTCTTTTCCCCATCTAAAAGAGCGTTATCAATACCGTTTATTACGGTTTCAAAATTAATACCTCTGGCGGTATGGGCCTGTGGGTCAAAGAATATTTCTACATGTCTTACCGACTGCGAGTGGGCCTTTTCCAGGTAAGACGTTGTGAGGTCATAAAAATCCTTTTCTTCAATAAGTACTTTCATTCCATCGAAATAAATATCCAAAAATTCCTGCAGGCTGTTAAAATTGTAGGCGTTTCTAATTTCCTCAACAGATTCATATGGCAGCTTAATTCCATTTCGCCCTGCAATCTCAAGCATTAATTCCGGCTCCAGCGTACCCTCAATATGGAGATGCAGCTCTGCTTTTGGAAGTCCTTTAATGAAATTATTCATAATTATATAAATTTAGCTTTTAAAAGAAGGGAATGCGAGAGGGGAGAGTCGAACTCCCACACCTTGCGGTACTAGATCCTAAGTCTAGCGCGTCTGCCAGTTCCGCCACTCTCGCGATTCGAAAGGATTAAGATTTTACCACATTATAAATATCAAACAAGATATCGGATTTTTTATTATTTTGACTATATTTTCTTTTTATTATATGATGGATTTAAATATTTATGTCTATAAGAGTTAAACCTTTTAAGGAGGTAATACATGAGAAATAATGGATATAACCCACTAAAATTAATTGGTATTTTTCTAATCCTGTTTATTGCCGCAGCCTGTGATGATGGTACATCAAATGTTGGAGACGGGCCAACACTCGTTGACCCAAGGGGTATTGCTGTAGAAGCAAACGGCAATCTAGTTGTAGCAGACCGGGGCATACCTGCCGTTGTTCGTATTGACATAGATACGGGCGATAGATCTATTTTGTCAGGAGATGGTATTGGTACCGGTGCTGCATTTTTGGACCCCAGGGGAATTGATGTATTAGAAGACGGCAGTATTGTTGTGGCTGATGCCGGGGCCAACACTATAGTCAGGATTAACCCGGCAACAGGAAACCGTACAGTTTTATCGGGCGATGGAGTAGGAGACGGGCCCGAGCTTATGGAACCAAGGGACCTTGCCCTTGAAGCTGACGGGAATAT
>JAUXJP010000228.1 GCA_030624695.1 Candidatus Dadabacteria bacterium
GGCGGTCTTCACGGTGTTGGTGTTACAGTTGTAAATGCACTTTCCGAATATCTCATACTTGAAATCAGGAGAGAGGGCAAAGTCTGGTTCCAGAAATACGAAAAAGGCGAATCAGTCTCAGAGCTTAAGGAGTCCGGGACAACAGAAAAAACCGGTACAAAGATCAGGTTTAAACCGGACAGCAGTATATTTGAAGTTGACCAGTTTAACTACGACACACTAGTGCACAGGATAAGGGAGCTGGCATTCCTTAACAAGGGACTTAAAATAATTGTTGTGGATGAAAGGAACGGAAGGGCACAGGACTTTTTCTATGAAGGCGGGATTATTGCATTTATTGAAGAACTAAATAAAAACAATAGAACACTTCATCCGGATGTTATCTATGTGAGTGGTGAGAAAAAAGATGCGATTGTAGAAGTTGCGCTTCAGTACAACGATTCCTATAACGAAAATATTTTTACTTATGCAAACAATATTAATAACATTGAAGGCGGTACCCACCTTTCAGGATTTCGTACAGCACTTACAAGGACAGTAAATAAATACGCTGAAGATAAAAACCTCTTAAAAAACCTCAAAGTATCTCTAAGTGGTGAAGATGCCAGGGAGGGGCTAACTGCTGTAATCAGTGTGAAGATTCCCGACCCTAAATTCGAAGGACAGACAAAGACCAAGCTTGGAAACACCTATGTGAGAGGACTTGTTGAACAACTGTTGAATGAAAAGCTTGGTACTTTCTTTGAAGAAAACCCATCGGTAGCAAGAAAAGTTGTTGAAAAGACCGTAGAATCAGCACGTGCAAGAGATGCCGCAAGAAAGGCGAGAGAACTCACAAGAAGAAAGAGCGCACTTGATTCCGGATCACTTCCGGGAAAACTTGCCGACTGCCAGGAAAAAGACCCCGAGAAATCAGAACTTTTTATGGTTGAGGGTGAATCCGCCGGAGGATCAGCAAAACAAGCAAGAGACAGGTACAACCAGGCAATACTACCCCTAAAGGGTAAGATTCTTAATGTAGAAAAAGCACGTTTTGACAAGATGCTTAGTAATGAGGAAATACGTACCATTATAACTGTGCTTGGAACAGGTATAGGGGAAGATGATTTTGATGTGCTAAAGACCCGTTATCACAAGATCATACTAATGACCGATGCTGATGTTGACGGTTCACATATACGTACGCTTCTTCTCACCTTCTTCTTCAGGCATTTCCCGGACTTTATTGATCGTGGATATTTATATATCGCACAACCACCTCTTTACAGGGTAAGGAAAGGGAAATCAGATAAATATTTAAAAGATGATAATGAATACGTGGATTATATGCTTCAGCTGGGGACAAATGGTATTGCGGTACCAACCAATAATAAAAGCGGTGATGACAAGGAAATAAAGGGTAACAGGCTGATTGAGGTAATTAAAAAATCCATATCCTACGGCAAGTCCTTACAAAGGATCAGCCGCTGGGGCAAGGACCCCAAAATAGTTGATGCAATTGCCAGCCAACCAGATTTCAAGAAAGGCCATTTGAAAATTGAAAATGAAGCTCAGCTCGAAGAAAACTTGAATAATATCAGGTCATGGATTGAAACAAACTATCCGGATGTAGTTGACCTCGATTGGAAACTCCAGGAAGACGCTGAATATAATTCAAATAAGATTATTTACACTTTCCGTGAAAATGGAAGGAACAAATCCGTCGTTATCGATTTTGATTTTCTTAACTCCCCGGATTTTGGTGAACTTAAAAAGATGAGGGAGTCAATATCTGTAATTGGAGAAAAGCCTTATATTGTAAAAGATGGTGAAAGTGAATCAAGAGTTGAAAGCTTGAGTGAACTATGTGAGTTCGTACTCGACAGGGGCAAGAAAGGGCAATTTATACAGCGCTACAAAGGGCTTGGAGAAATGAACCCGGACCAGCTATGGGAAACCACCATGAATCCTGAGACCAGGATACTGAAACAGGTAAGAGTTGAAGATGCAATTGAGACTGATGAAATATTTACGATTCTTATGGGTGACCAGGTAGAACCAAGAAAAGCATTTATCGAGACTAACGCGCTTAACGTAAGTAACCTTGATGTATAACTCTTTTTATTTGATCTAATGGCATACTTTAATTCTTATGTTAAATACCATCCCGAACTTGTTTCAGTATCTAGTATTTGAGTTTCTCCTTCTGAATAGTAATAAATAAAAATTTTTCTTAACCTACCGGGTTAAATAATAGTTACTTAAAGAAAAATATTAACTATTGCTAAAATAATACAATATTACAGATAGTTGCAATCTATATTTAAAGTGAATAATATGTGGTTGGGTAGCTTGTTATGAAATTGCAGGTTCGCTGAAAGAGCATTTTATAACCGTAGCCCGGATTTTTTCACTAAAATACAAGAATGGTAAATTACAAACTGGTTGTAAACAAACTTAAATACAGAAGGCAGATTACCCATACTTTATCCTCAACGGGTACATACTTTTTGCCCTGGCTTGCTATCATTTTTAATTGATGTCTCTAACAAGATTTGCACATAAGCTAATAAAGGAAAAGTTTGATACTGTAAAATATGGCGTTGATGCAACATGCGGAAACGGAAATGATACGCTTTTCCTTGCCGGTATTTGTGATATAGATGGCATGATTTTCAGCTTTGACGTTCAAAATGAGGCTTTGGATAATACCGGAAAGCTTTTGGCAGACAATAATCAGCATGCGGGGGTAATGCTGATAAACTCAGGCCATGAGAATATGAAAAAACTGATAAAACCCAAAGTTGATGTTGTAATGTTTAACCTCGGATTTCTTCCTAACTCTGAAAGTAAAATCTGTACACTA
>JAUXJP010000168.1 GCA_030624695.1 Candidatus Dadabacteria bacterium
AGGGTTGTTTTTTATTGTATTGGTTGCATTTTTTTTATTTAATTTCTCAACTAAAGCATCAATATCTTTATTGTATGCTTCCATGCATCTATCGCATTCATATTCATATAATGGCATTTATTATGCTCCGATTTTTATAAAATTTAAAATTTGAGTATAACTAAAATTTTGTAATAGTGAAGTACAGAAAAATATAGGAAAAACCCTCATGTATTATTTCTGGGGTTTCTTATCAATTAATAGATAATTATATTATCAACTTTACCTAATGCAATAACCAATATAGGATAATTAAAAATATATTTTTAATTATAAATCAGTTTTTTCACAATCGTTTCAGTATATTTGTTAAGGAACCAGAACATGTCACAACAAGAACTAATCCAAACAAAGTTAATAGATAAAATTTGCATAATAAGTTTAAACAACCCTGAGAAAAGAAATGTACTTACTATAAGCATGTTAAATGATCTTACGGGATTGTTTAACAAACTTTCTGACACTGATGAAATCAGGTGTGTTGTTATAAATGGAGAAGGAGGTAAGGCATTCTCCTCTGGATATGACATATCTTCTATTAAAAACGATGATATGATGCGTGAGTTCACAAGTGGACATCCTCTTGAAGAATGCTTCAAGGCAATTGAAACTTTCCCCTACCCCGTTATTGCCATGATAAACGGCCATATATTTGGAGCAGGGCTTGAACTTGCTGTTACATGCGATATCAGGATTTGCGCCGATCATGTAAAACTCGGGATGCCTCCTGCAAAGCTAGGTGTTGTTTACTCTTACTCAGGTACTAAAAAATTTCTACACCTTATAGGACCTTCAAATACCAGAGAGCTTTTCCTCACCGGAAGAGCAATAAATGCGGAAAGAGCCGAGAAGATGGGCCTTGTAAACCATATAATACCAAGTGAAAACCTGCACCAATTTACCACTGAAATGGCAGTAGAAATTTCAAACAATGCCCCGCTTTCTCTAAAAACCATGAAACAGCTGGTAAACATATGGCAAAGAAATCAAACCATATATATAGAGGATGAAGAACTCATTAAGAAACTTTTTCAGGAAGTACAAAACAGTGAGGACTATCTTGAAGGGCAAAAAGCTTTCCAGGAAAAAAGAAAACCTGTATTTAAAGGGAAATAGATCAGTTCAGATAACCAATTTCCCGAATAAGACTTTCATTCTCAGTCCATTTTTCTTTTACTTTTACCCAAAGTTCAAGGTAAATTTTAGTTGCAAGTATTGATTCAATTTCAACCCTTGCCTGACTTCCAACAGTTTTTAACATCTCCCCTTGTTTACCAATAACAATGCCTTTATGACTTTTTCTTTCTACAAGTACTGTTGCAGCTATCCTTATAATACCCTTCTCGGAATTTTCATTAAATTCCTCCACCATAACAGCAGTTTTATAAGGGATTTCTTCTTTTGTCAGATTAAATATCTTTTCCCTTATTATCTCAGCACAAAGGAATTTTTCAGGCTGGTCCGTGTAAATATCATCCGGGAAATACCTTGCCCCGTCGGGAAGCCTGCTTTCTATAACGGATTTAAGTTCCTCTAAACCATCTGATTTTGTAGCTGAAACAGGAATAATTTCAGAAATCTTTTCACCAAACCCTTTCGCCCTCTCTATAACAGGTAAAAGCTCATGTTTAATGATTTTATCGATTTTATTTAAAACCAGGACTACGGGTTTAGTGATATTCTCAATTATATCCCTGTCACCCCTTGTAAACGGCCTTGTTGCATCGACTACCATAATAATAATATCTGCCTCATCAATTGAAATCATGGATGCCTGGACCATGGATTTTTGAAGTTTTCCTCTTGCACGTTCGATGCCCGGAGTATCTAAAAATATCATCTGGCAGTTTTTAGTATTGTATATCCCCTTGATCCTGTTTCTGGTTGTATTAGGCTTGTTTGATACCGCAGCTACTTTTTGACCTACAACAGAATTAACAAGTGTTGACTTACCCACATTTGGCCGGCCAATCACTGCAATAAACCCCGATTTAAACTCTTTTTTAGTCTCTTTGATAATTATTTCTCCGGAATGCATTAATTCTTGCTAATATAACTTATTAAGGTTAACATTGTTAGCCAATTTTAGAGGTAAGAAATGTTAGATTTAATCGGCAACTGGAAAAGAACAAAATACTGTGGAAATGTAGGTGCCAAAGACGTTGGTAACGAGGTAATACTAATGGGCTGGGTCCAGTCCAACAGGGACCACGGCGGTGTAATATTTATAGACCTTAGGGATCGTGACGGTATATGCCAGATTGTATTTAATCCCGAACACAATTCAGAAACACATAAGATTGCAGAAACAGTAAAAGATGAATGGGTAATTGCAATAAAAGGAAAGGTATCAAACCGAACCGATGAAACGATAAACCCCAATATTAAGACCGGCAGCATTGAAATAATCGCCGATGAAATAAAGATACTCAACACTTCAAATGTAATTCCATTTCTAATAGAAGATGATATTAATGTAGAAGAATTATTAAGACTAAAGTACAGGTTCCTTGATCTCAGGCGTAACACCATGAAGAACAACCTTATGCTAAGGCATAAAATTGCATCTGCATCGCGTGATTTTCTGAATAAAGAAGGATTCCTCGAAATTGAAACACCCTACCTTACAAAATCCACACCTGAAGGTGCAAGGGACTTTATTGTTCCAAGTAGGCTAAACCCCGGTGAGTTCTACGCCCTTCCACAGTCACCCCAAATATTAAAACAGACCCTGATGGTTTCCGGTTTTGATAAATATTACCAGGTCGTAAGATGCTTCAGGGATGAGGACCTCAGGGCAGACAGGCAGCCTGAATTTACTCAAATTGACCTCGAAATGTCTTTCGTGGATGAAAATGATGTAATGTCAACAGTCGAAGGATTGATTAAAGATATATTTAAGGAAGCAAAGGGTATAGAGCTTGAACTGCCTTTTAAGAGAATGTCTTATCATGAATCAATGGAAAAATACGGTAATGACAGACCCGATACAAGATTTGGTTTAGAACTTCAAAACACTTCAGAAATATTTAAAGATTCAGAATTCAAAGTGTTCAGAGAAGCGGTTAAAAAAGGCGGAATCATAAAGGCACTCAATTTAAAAGCCCATGGTAATGATTTATCAATAAAAGATATTGATGATCTTACCGATGAAGCCAGGAGCCTTGGTGCAAAAGGGCTTGCCTGGATAAAAGCTCTTGAAAATGAACTTCAGTCCCCTATTATAAAATTTTTCTCTGATGATGAAATAGAAAAGCTAAAAAACCATCTGAATATAGAACCCGGTGACATAGTGTTCTTCGGGGCTGACAGCAGTTACATCGTTAATATGGTACTATCAAATCTTAGAATAAAACTTGCAGAAAAACTTGAATTAATAGACCATTCAAGATTTGACCTTTTATGGATTGTGGATTTTCCGCTTTTTGATTATGACGCAAATGATAAAAGGTACGTGGCCCTTCACCATCCTTTTACATCACCGAAAGATGAAAGTATTGATAAAATAGAATCTGATACTGCAAATGTATTGTCTAAAGC
>JAUXJP010000226.1 GCA_030624695.1 Candidatus Dadabacteria bacterium
CACATGATCCACGTTTTCGTGGGGCTTAGTGTCCTGAGTGTTATTACTTACCTGGCGCACATAGGTAAATTTACAAAAGAATACTATACGCCGGTAGAAGTCGGCGGACTATATTGGCATTTGGTCGATTTAATTTGGATATATTTGTTTCCTTTACTTTATTTAGTCGGTTAGCGAGGATAAAAATATGAGCACACAAACATACGGACACGAAGAACATCATGAAATAGGGCCAAAGACATTAATTATGGTCTGGGCTGCACTCACAATACTGACCTGTGTAACAGTTTATGTTGCTACTGTAGATTTTGGGAGATCACTAAATATTATCAGTGCCATGGTGATTGCTTCTATAAAAGCTTCTATTGTCGCTTACTATTTTATGCATTTAAAATTTGAAGATAAACTCACATGGATATATGCACTTTATCCCATGTTTTTACTTTTCCTATTAATAGCTACTACTATTATGGAGACCTTCACGAGGAACCCGGCACTTTACTAATATGCTTGCAAAAGCTACCTTGGTAGCACTCTTTATACTTCTAGTTTGGGGTAACATGGTAGCGGGACTGAAAGTCGGGCTTGCATGCCCGGATTGGCCACTATGCCATGGCCAGGTCATACCCCCGTTAAGGCTTGATATATATATCGAATTTATTCACCGCGTACTCGGTGCAATAACCTCAATACTTATAATTACACTTTGTTATAAAAGGACAAGAATGTACAAGGGCGCTTTCAAAGCCATACCGATTGTCGCAGTCCTTCTTCTAGTTATACAGATATTCCTGGGAGGTATAGTAGTTTTACTGAAACTCCCGGTTGATCTCACCACAATCCATTTTGCAAACGCGATAATAATATTCACACTGGTTTTATACACAGCTTATTTTGACGGAGAGAAAATCGTACCGAAGATCTCTTTTTCAGGCCCTGCCGGGCTCTTCTTTTTGCTTTCTTTATTATTATTTATTCAGGCAGTACTCGGTGCATACGTAAGGCACTCCGGCTCGGGGCTTGCATGCCCTGACTTTCCAACTTGCCTCGGTTTCTGGATCCCACCATCACTTGCAGGGATAGTACTTAATCATTACGCACACAGGCTTCTTGCCTATCTTATATTTATAGTATTTATTGTGACTTTTATAGTTTCCAATTATAAAGAAAGCCTTAAAGATGCTAACAGTTATCTTCTTACCGCATGTTTACTGATTGTGTTTCAGATAATGCTTGGAGTTTTAGTGGTACTCACACAGTTAACTTTTTATGTAACTGCAATTCATTTATCAATTGGACTTGCTATATTGTCAGTAACCCTATTATTATGGTTTAAATATATAAATAAAAATTCTTTCCAAAACTGATTTCTTATGAATACTAAACCAACAGCCGGCAAAATAGTAGTCTCGGCAATTCTACTCACAAAACCGGGCATAATCCTCAGTGTTGCATTTACCGGTTACGCGGGAATGGTTTTAGGAGCCGGGAGCCTGCCGGGTCTGTCTGTAACGTTCTTTGGAATTATCACACTTCTTCTAAGTGCCGCAGGCTCAGCTATTCTAAATAACGTCCTTGATAAGAAGATAGACAAGCAGATGAAGAGGCTTACAAAGAGAGTTGAAGCACTTGAAACTCTTGGTGATAAAAATGCAGCCGCTTTATCAATAGTAATGATTGTTGTAGCTTTAATTCTTTCTGCGATTTTCCTGAATTTAATTAACACCCTATTGATAATTGCAGCATTCTTAAGCTACACAATACTTTATACGCTGTTTTTAAAAAGAAATTCACCGTTTGGAACAATCCTTGGCGGCATCCCGGGAGCATTGCCCGTACTTATTGGCTACAGTGCCGTTAATCCCCATATAGGCCTTGATGGCCTGATCCTGTTTACATTTATGATGCTTTGGCAGCCCCCTCATTTCTGGGCACTGGCCCAAAAATACAAGGACCAGTATAAGGAAGCAGGAATACCTGTTATGCCGGTAGCGTTCGGTACCAAGTACACCAATATATTGATTCTTTTATACTCAATATCTCTGATACCCCTTACCCTTTCGCTCTGGCTGATAGGAATCACATCAGCTTATTTTGCAATTTTTGCATTGATAGTAGGACTGTATTTTGAATACACTATAGTCAAGAGCGTGTATGACAACAAAAGTTATGGAATAGCCTTTGCCACTTCAATTATCTATATGCTGGCAATAATGATTGCACTTGTAATAGACATATTACTCCACCCTTCCCTGCCAGTAGAAAATATTATCAGGTCTGTTTAAAATTTATCTCTTTTAACCTGTTCAGAGGTTCCTCAAGTGTCTTTATCGAATCCGCCCAGAAATTTTTTGATGTAATATCTTCGCCGAGAGACTTTGACACTACTTCCTCGCAGTCATAAGAACCGCTTATCTTGAGAAAGTATTCATATTTCTCCAGGAAATCACTTCCTTCCTGCAAAAATTTACCAAATATAAACCGGCTCAGAAGATAGCCGAATGTATAAGGGAAATTGTAAAAAGTGACACCGGTAATATAAAAATGAAGTTTTGAGGCCCAGAAGTACGGGTCTTTTTCATCAAGCGTATCACCAAACACCTTTTCCTGGGTTTGCACCATGAGCTCTTTTAATCTCGTGGGGTTAAGTACACCGTTATCCCGCTCTTCATATAGTGCTCTTTCAAATTCATACCTGACCGGTATATCCATCAGGTATATGGCTCCGTGATTTACTTCGGTATCAAGAATCAGTGCTTTTTCCCCTTCCGAAATGCCATCACTATTCAGAATACCCTGCGCAAGGATCATTTCCCCGAATGTTGAAGCAGTCTCGGCAAGAGTCATTGGATAAGAATGGCC
>JAUXJP010000143.1 GCA_030624695.1 Candidatus Dadabacteria bacterium
AGAAAACCTGTTCCCCAAAAGCCCAACCAGGTGATAAAGAGTAAAAAAGATAAAGAAAAAAAGAAAAGGCCGGGCAGCAGGGACCTGCTGGAAGAAAACAAGGACTGATATGCCTCCCCTATTTTCAGTAGTAATACCTAGTTATAACAGGAAAAACTTTCTTAAAAAATCAATAGACTCAGTATTAAATCAGAATATCAGGGATTATGAACTGATTGTAGTGGATGACGGGTCGACTGATTCCTCTATCCTGCTGGTAGCAGATTATAGGGGAAAAGGGCTAACTTATATAAGAACATCCAACCTGGGAGTTTCACATGCCCGAAATACAGGTATTCAAAATTCGAGGGGAAGTTATATAGCATTTCTTGATTCTGATGACTGGTGGGAAAGTTCCAAACTGGAACATGTTTTAGAGTCAATAAATAATTTTCCAGAGATAAATATATTTCATACCGAGGAGACCTGGTTCAAAAATGAGAAGCTGCTTAATCAAAAAAAGAAACACAGAAAACCGGATGGCCATGTATATAAAAAATGCCTCCCGTTATGCTGTATCGGGATGTCTACCTCGGTTATAAAAAGAACTCTTCTTGATGAAATCGGAATGTTTGATGAAAAGATGCCAGCATGTGAAGACTATGATTTATGGTTAAGGGCCTGCCTCAGGAATAAAGTAAAGTTAATAAAAGAGCCATTGACGATAAAAAAAGGCGGAAGAGACGACCAGCTTTCAAACCAGCCGGGTCTTGATAAGTACAGAATATACGCACTCGAAAAGATGCTGAATTCCGGGCATTTATCAGGTGAGAATCTGGAACTTACCATTAGCGAGCTGGAAAAAAAGTGCACTATATATGCGAAAGGCTCGGAAAAAAGGGGTAAGATAGTCGAAGCAAAAAAATATTGGGATAAACTAAAATATTACAGGTAAAGGATTTAACTTATGGCTAAGGCAAAGAACGGTGACAAAGTAACAGTACATTACACAGGTAAATTTGAAGACGGAAAAGTATTTGATACCTCGTTGGATGGGCAGCCTTTGTCGTTTGAACTTGGAAATGGCCATGTAATTCAGGGATTTAATGATGCAGTAGTCGGTATGGAGCCGGGTGAAAGCAAGACAGTAACAATCTCGCCTGATAAAGCATACGGTGATTACAAAAAAGAACTTGTTATTAAGGTTGAAAAGAGCAAGCTGCCGCCTGATGCTGATCCACAGATAGGACAAAAGCTTAGTGCTAATCACAGCGGTAACGACACAAAAATAAATTTTACTATTGTAGAGATCGAAGACGATGTGCTTACCCTTGATGCCAATCATGTGCTTTCCGGACGCAACCTGGTGTTTGATATAGAGCTTGTAGAAGTCAGCTCCTGAGAAAGTAATTAATATTCTTCCATATTTTAAGTACACTGAATCTATATGGAGCTTCACATTCATAAAGGGAAATGTCACTGTGGTGCTGTCAGGTTTGAAGTCCGCCTCCCGGATAATATTGAAGCCCTCGAATGTAACTGTTCAATATGTAAAATGAATGGCTACATTCATATAATTGTCCCTGCTTCACGCTTTAGACTTCTTGAGGGAAATGAGGCCTTAACAACATACACTTTTAATACACACACGGCCAAGCACAGGTTCTGTAGGATATGTGGCATTAAATCTTTTTACATTCCAAGATCCCACCCCCATGGGTTTAGTATAAATTTAAGGTGCCTGGATAAATCTGATTTTAGTGAAATAACAATAAAAAAGTTTGACGGACACAACCGGGAAGAAAGTGTTCCGGAATTAAAGGAATTGACATAGATATGTAAAAAGTTATAAAATGGAAATAGTCTTAATGGTAAATAATGTTAATATGACAATATAAATATTGACATATACAAGCTAGATGTCATAATATATATTGACTATTATGAAAATTAGCAAGAAATTAGTAAGAGATCAATTAGACGAAACTTTAGACAAACTTAAAGTCCTAAAATACTTTAACCCCCCGGCTTTTGGATGGATAAAGGCAATCAGGACCGGCCTGGGCATGAGCGGCAGGCAACTGGCAAACCGTATTGGTGTTACAAAACAAAGTATTTCAAGAATTGAGCAAGATGAGGTTGCCGGAGCTATTACACTTAAGACCCTAAGAAAAGTGGCTGAAGGGCTCGACTGTGTACTTGTATACGGTTTTGTCCCCAGGACCAGTCTTGGGAACACGGTAAAAGAGAGATCTGAAGAAGTTGCCAGGGACAGGCTGCATAGAGTAAACCAGACAATGACACTTGAGAGACAGGAGATAAAGTCTGAAAGCATTGAAAAGATAATTGAAGAAGATATTAAAAAAATGGTTGAACAAATGCCAAGAAATTTATGGGACTAATCTATGATGCAGGAAAACGCTCCTCACGGATCAACTCCGATAGATCCTGATGAAGCAAGAGAGCTTTTATTAATACATGTAAATGACCGTGAAGATTTAAACAGGTGGGAATACCAGAATATAAAAGAAGCTCTTATATGGCTTGAAAAGACAAAGCCCAAAAATATTCTAAACCAGAACTTTCTTCGTGACCTGCATGTAAAAATGTTTGGACAAGTGTGGAAAAATGCCGGGTATTTCAGAAACAGGGATATGAATATTGGTGTAGAATGGTGGGACATTACAACAGGCCTCAGGAATATGTTTGAGGATGTGAAACTCTGGATTGAAAATGAGACATTCAGTTCAGATGAAATAGTTGTAAGATTTCACCAGAGAATAGTCTTTATACATCCATTTACTAACGGAAATGGCAGACTTTCAAGATTAATTACCGATCTGCTCATAGAAAATGTGCTAAATAAGAAAAGGTTTTCCTGGGGTGGCGGGGTGGATCTGATTCATAAAAGCAAGATGAGAAAAGTTTATATCAGGGCACTTAAGGACGCGGATAGTTTTAACTTTGAGCCGCTTATAAATTTTGTCAGGTCTTAGTTTCTAAAACCATACCGGCTTCATTAGCTTCATTGACCTCTTCAAGCCTTCCGGTTTTTACATTGAATATTAGCCCGTAAATTGGGATATAGCCCGGTACAAGCGGGTGGTTCCTGATCGTTTTTACATCATCGATAAGACTTTCGGCAGGGTCTTTAAAAGTTAGCCAGTCCAGTTCCTTTGCTGCTTTAAAATCTTCCCATTGATCCTGCTTCTTTTCATCATCTTCTTCATGGGAAAATTGATTTACCATAATCTCATTTGTAAAAGTGGCCATACCGCAGTCTGTATGGTGAATTATATACCATTCCCTTGTACCAAGTAATTTATATGATATTACAAGTGACCTGATAGCATCACGGCTTGCCCGGCCTCCTGCATTTCTGATTACGTGAGCATCACCCTCCTGGAGTCCCGCAAAACTGGAAGGGGTAAGCCTTGCATCCATACATGTAAGAATAGCAATTTTTCTTTTTGGAGGCATCTCAATATTAGCTTTATCACCATAATTATTGGAATAGATATTATTTGATTCCATTATCAGTTTATAATTTTCACTCATTTTTTTCCCCTGTTTACATATATGATATTCTGGATCTATAAAGGTTAAAATGAATATAACTAAAACTAATTTATTGTAAATGGAAATTGTTTGCAACTGATTATTGCAGTGTGTAAATTTGCCCCGGATGCAAGAATAGTCACTGTTCATATGGAAAGCATGGACATTTTTAAGATCGCAGGGGACAGCCTTAGAAATGTTGCTGACAAACATCACGTCAGCCCGGATCAACCCTTAATCCCGCATGATGGGGATGCGCTCCGGAATTCTGATTTTTTACAAGCATGGTCTTACCGCTTCCGGGGGGCACAACGTTAGGAAGTTAGGCTCCCCTGTTTTCCCACCGATATAGTAACTCTATGGCTATCAAAAATGGATAAAAAATTCAGGTACTACAAAGTGAAGTAAAAAAACTATACAACTATGCTTGTGGCTAAGGCTTGTTAGAGAACAAAG
>JAUXJP010000088.1 GCA_030624695.1 Candidatus Dadabacteria bacterium
GACAATACGGACTGAATATTGTCGGGGTTAACACTCCCGCCATAAATAATCCTTATATTATCCGCATCTTTTCCAAATAGTCCAATTAATTTATCTCTTATTTCATCATGGGCAACTTCAATCTCCAGCATAGATGCTTTATTACCTGTACCAACCGCCCATATTGGCTCATATGCAATTACAATATTTTTGACAATTTCGTTATTTACATCCTGTAGTGCACTCTCTACCTGACGCCTGAGTACATTTGGAGTCATACCCTTATTTCTCTGGAGAAGGGTTTCTCCAACGCATACTAAAACCTTAAGTCCAGCTTCGAGAGAAGCTGAGACCTTTCTCCTTACCTCAAAGTCAGTTTCACCAAGGATCTGCCTTCTCTCAGAGTGTCCGAGTATTACCCAACTGCACCCTATATCTCTAAGCATCGTCGGAGAAATTTCACCTGTATACGCTCCTGAATCTTCCCAGAATACATTTTGTGCACCAAGTGACAAATCCGTATGGTCTATTATTCTGTGTACAATTTCCAAGTTAGTAAAAGGAGGTGCTAAAACAATTTCAAACTTCAGGACCCCCGGGCTAACCATGTTCAGTATGGATTTTGTAAGTAGTTCGGAATCACTCCTGAGCAAGTTCATTTTCCAGTTAGCAATTATAAGTGTTTTACTCATCTGAATTTAGCCTCAAGTTTTTCTATGGCTGGCAATTCGCCGCCTGTAACAGAATTTACAAATGTATTGTAACAACTAGATTGAAATTTAAAAAAACCATCCTCTATATGGCTTTTATTATCCGGATTAACAGTATCAGTACCAGTCCCGATCACATATATACCGAGTTTATCAACTGTATCGAATATTTTAGCTGATCCAAAAACTAAATCACCTTCTTTGCTATTTGGCAGATCACCCAGCCAAAAAACAAGATTTGATTCTGAAATTGCATCCGAAAATATTTTCCCGGTTTCATCGCCTATATCAATATAGCCCTGTTTATTATTAATAATTTCATTCCTGATTAACTGCGCCTTAGAATTCCCGTCATCTGCATAATAATCAACCATATGAACTATATCTATATTCCTTACTTCCGCGGAATTAATAACTTTTTTTAATTTGTTAATAATCTTCTTGGAGTAATTATGATTTTCTATCTCATTCTTAACAGTTGAATAGAGGTTTGATAATTCACCCAGAAGAAGTATGCGGTCAACTTTTTCTATCAGGTTTTCACAAGCTACAAGGGCACCAGTAAGATCATTATCCTTATTTAAACAAAGAGTAAATAAATTCTCAGCAGAATTTAACTTAAACATGTTTGAGTATTCACTGCCGAAGTTTAAACCTGCAAATATGTTTTCTTTATCAAAATAATCGACTATAACTGTATTCGAAGCAAGTTCCATACTGGAAAGAGAAAATGCTTCGTTTACATATATATCCCCAAGCATTGAAAGTTTTTCGGCAAATTCTTCCTCAGCATTTTTTTCGCCATCCATACCAAAAAGGTTCTCTAAAAAAAGTATTGACCCGGGTTCCATATCATATGATAGCTTTTGCGGTAAACTACCCACGGTCTTTTCAGTCAGGTAGACATTGCATTTATATAGGTCACAAATGTAACGGGCATAAGGTTCTATGCTGTATTCGGTTTTATTTTTTTTATTCGTTTGCGTAAAACTTGGTGCGATAACTACTTTTGCATTTGCGTTAAGTAAATATCTCAAAGAAGGTTCCGTAATACTAAACCTCTGCATTTTTCCCCGTTTGTAATTTTTCTCAAAAAGATGGTCAAAATCCAGGCGCAGGAGTACCCTTTTGTCTTTAAGCTCTGCATTGTCAAGGAGTGGTATTATCATCGAATCATCAAATATTTTTAAAATAACTGCCCAACCTTTTTACACCTTCTACAATAAGTTCTCTTGAAGTTGCATACGAAAGCCTTATATACCCTTCCCCTCCATCACCAAAATCAATTCCGGGTGTAACTGCAACACCGGCTTTATTTAAGATATCAAATGAGAGATTATATGAATTTGCGGCAAATTGGGAAATATTTAAAAAAACATAAAAAGCACCCTCAGGGTCATTAGCTATTTTGAACCCGGATTTTTTTAATTCACTAAGCATTAGCTTTCTTCTTTCATCAAACTCTTTAACCATTAAATCCGCACTTTCTTTTGCTTTTGCAATTGCAGTTATTCCTGCTTTCTGGACAAAAGGGTTTGGAGAAATAAAAAGATTTTGTTGAAGCTTTTGTATAGGCCTGATAAATTTCTCCGGGGCTATAATATACCCGAGCCTCCATCCGGTCATTGCATAAAGCTTTGAAAAACCATTTATTACAAATGCATTGTCAGTAAACTGATAGACCGAATCAGCTTTCTTTGTATATTCAAGCCCATGATAGATCTCATCTGAAATTATTAAAATACCAAGTTCGGCAATTTCTTTGAATACCTGCTCTTCAAGAATTGCGCCTGTTGGATTAGAAGGCGAATTTAAAATTATTGCTTTTGTTTTATCCGTGATACTTCTTTTTATTTCTGATACATCGATCTGGAACCCGTTTTCTTCACTTACTCGTACCTTCCTGGGCACACCGCCGGCTATTTTTATAATCTGTGGATAACAGGCATAGTGCGGGTCTGTAATTATTACCTCATCCCCGGGGTTAATCACAGACAATATTGACATAAAGATTGCAGGGGAGCTTCCCGAACTGACTACAACATTGCTATACGGGATATTCTGTCCGTAATTTTTATTATAGTTTTTGGCTATCGTTTCCCTTAATTCAGGAATTCCCAGACTCTCAGTATATTTTGTTTCGCCGCTTTTAATGGATTCAATAGCAGATTCACAGATTTCCCCCGGAGTAATAAAGTCGGGCTCACCTACTTCAAAGTGGATAATGTCCCTTCCCTCGCTTTCAAGTTTCTTTGCATGTTCAAGGACTTCCATAACGTAAAACGGTGAAAGGTTCTCGACTAGTATTGATGGCATATTATTATCTGAAGGTTTTGTCAATTTTTTTTATAAACAGTTCTTTTTTAAGTTTGGCCATTTTGTCGAAAAAGAGAATTCCATCGAGATGATCAATTTCATGTTGAAGCACGCGGGCGAGAATGTCTTCAGCTTCAATTTTAAACTTTTCACCATCCCTGTTAACTGCTTCCACGGTAACTTTCTTTTTTCTGGTTATGTTTCCATAATAACCTGGAATGCTTAAGCAGCCTTCCTCACTGCTTTGTGTCCCGCTTGAATCTGTTATTGCGGGGTTAATAAGTTCCATGAGACTGTTTTCTTCTTCCTTTGTCGAGATATCCACGACTAGTACCCTGACATTCTCACCAATCTGCGGGGCCGCGAGGCCTACGCCGGGTGCATTGTACATAGTATCAGCCAGGTCATCCAGCAACTTTTGGATTTTCTTGTTTATTTTCTCTACGGTTTGAGACTTCTTTCGGAGCCTTTTTTCCGGATATATTAAAATATCTTTTAAGGACATGATTATATTGTAAAAATATAGTACAGGATGTTTGTTCTAATAAATATTGGATAAATGATGGAACCGGAAGGTACTGATTATTATTATTCGTTATCTGTATTATTGTTTAACTTTTTCAACAACTCCTTACTTGGCCTGAAATGAGGTAATTTCTTTTCTGAGACCTCTACATATTCCCCTGTTCTGGGATTTATACCACCGTAGGGACCGTAACTCTTAGTAAAAAAACTTCCGAATCCCCTAATCTCAATCCTTCCGTCTTCTTGTAATACGCCGGTCATACTTTCTATAATCGTGTCTAGAATTTGTATTGACTGGTTCGACTGCAAATTAAATTCTTCAGACAATTCTCTCTCAATATCAGATCTTCTCATGTTTTATCCTCACTTTGTAACCCAAACAACAGATGATTCCAATTTAGTTGTTTTAACAATATTTGTCAAGATATAAGTTTCAGAAAACATTATATATTTCTTATTCCGGGTACTGTTTTTTATTCTCCTACAATAATATAATCAACTTTAATAATTGACAAGAATCTTTTATACAAATATGATTTACTCAAATTCAACCGACAGTGGAGAACTGTATGAATAAACTTGACCGGCTGTTAAATAAAGCTGATCAGTTTAAAGAAAGCGGTAAATTCAAAGAAGCATTATCTACACTTACCAAAGCCAATAAACTTTCGCCAAACGACCCGTACGTTTACCTTTCGTATGCTGTTACTTTTGACATGATGGAACAGTTCGAATATTCAATAAAATATTATTCTATGGCATTGAATATTAAGGAAAACGACCCAAAAATATTGACTCAATATGGCATCACACTTTGCAGGATAAACAGGGTAGATGAAGCAATAAACATATTTATCAAGTCCATCGGCATTAACCCGGACTACTCTCTTGCGGTATGGCATCTTGCAATTGCATACAAAGTATCGGGTTTATATGAAGAAGCCATTAAATTATTCGAACAATGCATGACAAGTGAATACGACCAGTATTTTGATGAGATTCACTACCAGCTTGGCCTTTGTTATTTTGATATGGGCTGGACCCTTGAAGCAATCAAGCAGTTTAACAGCCATATAGAAATTGTGCCCGAAGATTCCTGGGCTTACCTATCACTTGGAACCTGCTATTTTGATCTTGGCTGGCTTGATGAAGCAATAAAAAAATACAAGGAAATTATTGGATTTGACCCTGAATTCATTCCCTCTTATAACTCTCTTGCCTTTTCTTATGCTGAGAAAGGATGGTATTCGGAAGCACTTGATGTTCTGAGGGAAGCACAAAAGATAGCTCCCGAAGACCAGTCTGGAAGGGACAACATGGACTATATAGAATCCATGATTGATGACGGTAGTAACAGCCTAATTTTACTAAAAATACTAATTGAAATTTGTAAGCTTAGACAAAGGCATGAAAGCCAAAATATTTAGTCTGTAAAAATTTCTTAATTTCAAACTACCTGAGTCTCCTACGAATAGCCACACTAATTTGTTCAACCATCAAAACCATTAACAGCACTACTATTGTTAATGTAGCTACCTTTTCATATTGAAATGCACGAATGTATAGTAATATATAGAATCCGATACCTCCGGCACCAACAAGCCCGAGTACAAGTGATTCTCGTAGGTTTAGTTCAAACCTAAAAAGTGTATCCCTGGCAAGATCTGGCCCTACCTGTGTTAAAACACCAAAACGGACTTTCTGCCATATATTAGCACCTGCACTATCCAAAGCTTCTATCGGACCTTCGCGTGCGTTTTCAAAAGACTCGGCATAAAATTTCCCTAGCATACCGGTAGAATGAAAAGCAATGGCCAATACACCCGGCAGCGGGCCCAAACC
>JAUXJP010000033.1 GCA_030624695.1 Candidatus Dadabacteria bacterium
GCAAAATCTTCAGCATCTCCCCTTTTTTCGGTCTTTTTTATCTCGAAACTTACCTTGTTTTCTTCAAGATAGTCTTTAATTTTTTCGGATTTATTCCCTTCAAATCCATTCCCTGACCTTGGGTTTATTATGATAAGATAATTTCTACCCTGTATATTATTCATCACATTAGATTTTATCTGCTATATCAGTAATAGTAACTAGTCCCGAATATTAATTTTCCACCTTGCTAAAGATTACATTTCATGGTATTAAACTGGGGTTTATTTTAAATTCACAGGAGAAATTTTATGTCTGAACAAACACAGACCGGCGAATTAGTAACTATGAAGAACCTGCTTGAAGCCGGTGTACATTTTGGCCACCAGAAAAGTCACTGGAATCCGAGAATGAAGTCCTATATTTTCGGCGCAAGAAATGGAATCCATATAATAGACCTCCAGCAAACTGTTGTATTATTTAAACGTGCAAATGATTTTATTAAAGAGATTGCAAGCAATGGTGGCGATGTATTATTCGTCGGGACTAAGAAACAGGCCCAGGGAATAATCTCAGAAGAAGCACAAAGGTGTGAAATGCCCTATATAAATTCAAGATGGCTGGGCGGCACACTCACTAACTTTCACACAATTAGGTCAAGGGTAGATTATCTTCTGGAGCTTAAAAAACTTGAGGAAGATGGCCAAATGGAACTTCTGCCTAAGAAAGAAGTAAAAAACCTAAGAAGGGAAATACAAAAACTTGAATACCTTATAGGCGGAATTGTAAACCTTAAAAGGCCCCCTGCAGCACTATTTATTGTTGATACCAGAAAAGAAGATATTGCTGTTAAGGAAGCAAGGACACTTGGGATTCCAATTGCTGCTGTCGTAGACACAAATTGTGACCCCGAAGATGCCGACTATATAATACCGAGCAACGATGATGCTATTAGGGCTATAAAACTGTTTGTATCCAAAGTAGCGAATGCCTGTATTGAAGGTAAACATATTTATGAACAGAAACTTATGGCCGGCGAGATTCAAAAACCAATAGAAGAAGTATCGAGCATAATCGTTGAAAGAAAAGTATTTGTATTCAAAGAATTTGGTGAAGAAAACAAAGAAGAGACTGATTCAACTTCTGTTGCAGTATCCGAAGGACCTGTAGAAAAACAGGGAGCAGAAACCAAGGAGGAACCATCAGAAGATGCCTGAAATTACAGCTCAAATGGTAAAAGATCTTAGGGACCGTACAGGGGCCCCTTTTCTAGACTGCAAAAATGCACTTAATGATTCTGACGGAGACATCGAAAAAGCATTAGACCTATTAAAAATTAAAGGTGTTGCAAAAGCCTCGAAAAAGGCAAGCAGGGAAACTCCGGAAGGTTCTATTACTTCCTATATTCATGCCGGAGGGAAAATAGGTGTACTGCTTGAAATTAACTGTGAAACAGATTTTGTAGCAAGAAACGAAGAATTTCAACAGCTTTCAAGGGAAATTGCAATGCAGATTGCTGCCGCTAATCCGCAGTATGTAAATTCAGGGGATGTCCCCGAGAGTGTTGTAGAAAAAGAAAAAGAAGTAATGAAAGCCCAGGTTATTGAAGAAGGTAAAAAACCCGAAATTGCAGATAAAATAGTTGAAGGAAAAATAAATAAATTTTTCGAGGAAATGTGCCTTCTCGAACAGGCATATATAAGGGAACCTAAAACAAAAATTTCAGTCCTGATTCAGAATGCAATTGCTAAAATTGGTGAGAATATAGTTGTTAGAAGATTTGAAAGGTTCCAGTTAGGCGAACCGCTGGACTAATAAATATTATATGACTTCACCCCGCAAGAAGAAACCAAAATTTAAGAGAATACTATTAAAGTTGAGCGGAGAAGCTCTTCAAGGTACAGACAACTACGGTATAAATGCCAAAATTCTCTCAACAATTTCGAGTGAGATAAAAGAAATCCATGAACAGGGTGTGGAGGTAACAGTTGTAATAGGCGGAGGCAATATATTCAGAGGGATTTCGGGAGCCTCCACAGGAATGGACAGGTCAACTGCTGACTATATGGGGATGCTTGCAACTGTAATCAATGCCCTTGCACTCCAGGATTCACTTGAAAGAAACGGGGTATTAACACGTGTACAAACAGCACTGGAAATAAAACAGGTCGCGGAGCCCTTTATAAAGAGAAGAGCAATCCGCCATATTGAAAAAGGCCGTGTTGTGATATTTGCTGCTGGCACAGGCAATCCCTTTTTCACCACCGATACAGCCGCAACACTTCGTGCACTTCAAATTAATGCAGAAATTATATTAAAAGCCACAAAGGTAGATGGGGTATATGACAAAGACCCCATGAAGTTTAAAGATGCAATAAAATTCGATGAACTAAGCTATATGGACATACTTAAAAAAGAGCTTAAAGTAATGGACGCTACTGCTATCTCGCTTTGCATGGAAGAAAAAATTCCTATTATTGTTTTTAATCTGTTCAAAAAGGGAAATATAAAACGTATAATTGATGGTAAAAAGATTGGTACAATTGTAAGGAGCGATTAATTATGTGCGATGAAATCGATCTATACCTCGATGATGCAGAATCAAGGATGAATAAAACCATAAGTGTGCTCAGGCAGGACTTTAACAAGGTCCGTACAGGCAGGGCTACTACTGCACTTGTGGCAGATATCGTTGTTGATTACTACGGCACTCCAACACCATTAAACCAGATGTCAAATGTAAGCACTCCTGACCCTACAACAATTATAATTCAGCCCTGGGACGAAACTCTGCTTGGAGAAATAGAAAAAGCACTAGTTAAGTCAGATCTTGGAATTACGCCTGCCAATGATGGGAAAATAATCAGGCTGAATATACCCCCACTTAATGAGGAACGAAGAATAGAACTTGTCAAATATGTATCCAAAATTTCAGAAGACCACAAAATTTCAATCAGGCAAATAAGGAAAGATACAAACAATCATATAAAAGATTTGGAAAAAAGTGAGCATGTCCCCGAAGATGTTGTAAAGAGAACATTATCACAGGTTCAGGTATTAACCGACAAAATGATTGAAGAAATAAATAAGGTCAATGAAAAAAAACAAAAAGAAGTATTAGAAATTTAAGTTATAATTCTAATATATAAAATACCCCGGAAAGGAAAAATAATGAAATCATCTATATCCGGCCTTACTTCTTATTTGTTTATGGCTTCTTTAGTTGCTCTGGCAATTTCCACATTTGCATTGATTGTTATAGTTTCAAGACATTTCTTTGTGACTATATCCAACAACGAAATTGAGATGGGTTACAGGTTTCTTACAATATTTATAATTTCGGCAATTATTGCACCAATCACTCTATACGTTAATTTAAAATTTGACAGAATTGAGAAACTAAAAGATGAGGAAAGCTTCTAGAGATCTATCTACTTCTAAATTCACCACTTTTTAGTTTAATTCTTAAATGAAAATTCTTTCCTTAAACCGAGAACCTTCTCTTATAATATGTGTAAATAACATTAAGCTTCAGGAAACAGTTATTAACCTTGTTGAATCAACCAACTTTTCTTCTGTATACCTCTCCACTTATGCAGAACTTTTAGCTGAGATACAATCAAAAAATTCTATGTCTGTAATTATAGAATTTACTAACAGTAATGATGATAATTTATATTTTTTAAACCATATAAAAAAGAATTTTCCACATATTGATATCATTGTTGTTTATAGTTTTAATGCTTCTGGTACTAATACAAAGGAATTCAGGTTAAAAACCCTTGAACACGGTGCAACAGACTGCATAAAATATCCGGACGAAATAAAATTCCTGGAAATTCGCATTAACAACTCATATTCAAAGCAGTTTTCAATACTTGAACTTAATACTAAGCTTGAATTCCGGAACACTATTAATAAAGCAGTCAATTCTATTATTGAAGATCTTTATGGGAAAACCTTTTTTAAACGTTTGTTAAAACAGTCTATTAATATAACAAAGAGTGATTTCGGGTCCCTTGTTATACTTGAAGATAAGAAACCTGCATATACTTTTGCATGGGACGGGAATGACTTGGTTGAAGATGACACCCCTGAATTAGAAATTTCAACAGAACTTTATAATCTTCAGCTCAAGGATTACTATATATTATTGGAAGATGAAGAGCTTCTAAACCATTCAACCCTTCCATTGATATTCAAACAGTTTACTCTCAGTTCTTATCTCTATTTTCCAATTTACAATAGGAATAAGGAAATAATTGGTTTTCTGGAACTTTATAATACCAGTAGCAAATTCGATGAGAACCTACATACAACACTTATTAAAATTATTCTAGAATCCCTTCCCTTTGAAAAAATATCCTGGGAAGAAACCCCGGTGGAAATGTCTGAAGGAGAGATCAGTTCTGAGGAGAGTTACCTTTCAATAGTGGATAACACGCCGCTTCCCATAATGATTGTTAAAAACGATCTTATTTCTTTTGTTAACAAAGCTGCATACGGTATTTTAGGTTACGAAAAAAGAGAACTTATCAATACCGAATTTTCATCAATCAGTCCAAGCCCCTTAAAAAGAAGTTACTTAAATGAAGATGATTTTGACCCGAATACAATAGAATTAATAAAACTTGACCTGCTGAAGAAGAATGGAGACAGCATCGCACTTGAAGGTGATATGAGTATTATCACTTATATGAACAGTAGTGCTGTTCTTCTGATTTGCAAAGAACCTCAAAATCAGCAAAAAGAGGTAAGCAAGTCATCGGGATCCAGTGAAGCACTCAGGCTGGCAGCAGCAGTAAAAAGTTTGAAGTCAGCTGTAACAATTACAGATATGGAAAAAAATATTGTATATGTAAACCCCGCACATAAGAACATATTCGGTTATGACTCCAAGGATCTTATTGGAAACCCAGGCAGCATCCTAATTTCAATTAATGATCCCTCCGGAATAAGCGATAAAATATATGATGCAATTGTTGCCGTTGGATGGGAAGGAGAAAGAATAAGTATCAGGAAAAACGGAGAAGTATTCCCTTCATATGAAAAAATTTCCCTTGTTAAAGACCAGGACGGTAATCCCCTGGGTATTGTTTCAATAATAGACGAAATCACGGAAAGAAAAAAGCTGGAACAGTCACTAAAAGAATCCGAGGAACGTTACAGAACACTTGTTGAAACAGCATCTACTGCCATTATTGCCCTTGATGAGAAAGGCAAGATTATTCTTTATAATCCATCCGCTGAAAAGATATTCTTATACAGCAAACCTGAGTTAGCGGATAAAACCATGCTTTCATTGATAGATGAAATTAATGGAGATTTATCCTTTCTCGACAACCTCATTGGTACAACTGCCGAACTCTCGGGGATTAACAAGAATGGGGATAAATTTCCGATTGAAATAACCTTATCAAAATGCATAATTGAAGGGAAGAATATATATACTGCCATAATTCTTGATATAACTGAAAGAAAGAATCTGCAGAACCAGCTTATACAGTCTGCAAAACTAGCTGCAATAGGTGAGCTGATTTCGGGTGTAACTCATGAAGTTAAAAACCCGATTGCGGTTGTAATGGGATATTCAGAGATGCTGCTTGGAGAAACCAACATCGATGAAGAAACTAAAAAGGTAATTAAAATAATTTTAAGTGAATCCGAAAGAGCGGGAAAAGTTTTACAAAATATGCTTTCGTTTGCCAGGCAGAATACACCTAACAAAGAGCCGGTCATACTTAATAATATTATTGACATGACACTCGAACTTGCAGATTTCGATCTAAGAAAGAACACTATCAAGGTTATAAAAAAGTTTGATGCCAGCCTTCCATATATCCTCGGAGAATCAAATCAGCTTAAGCAGGTTTTTCTAAATCTATTAATTAATGCCCAGCAGGCTATTGCTGATAACGGTTCAGAAGGCACAATAACAATAGAGACAAGTAAAGAGAGTGCCGGTGAACCAAATAGTGGTAACGGCTTCGTGAGAGTGACGCTGAGTGATGACGGGCGGGGAATACCAAAAAAGATCCTGGACAAAATTTTTGACCCATTCTTTACTACCAAACCTGAAGGTGTCGGAACAGGCCTTGGGCTTTCAGTATCCCTTGGTATTATTAAAGACCACAATGGCAACATAGAAGTAAAAAGTGTTGAAAATGAGGGTACCAGTTTTAATATCCAGTTTCCCTGCCATCAAATTAATTGAACTAATACTATTTAATTACCTCTTTCCCATTCATATAAGGGATTAAGGCATCAGGTATTTTGACGGTACCATCTTCTTGCTGGTAATTTTCAAGAATCGCAATAAAGGCCCTTCCAATAGCGATACCTGAACCATTTAAGGTATGTACAAATGCAGGTTTCCCACCGCCTTCAGGCCTGTATCTGATATTTGCCCTTCTAGCCTGAAAACTTTCGAAATTACTGCATGATGAAATTTCCCTGTATCTCTGCTCACTTGGAATCCAAACTTCTATATCGTAAGTCTTGGCAGAAGAAAAGCCCATATCCCCAGTACATAATACAACAATCCTATAAGGCAGTTCGAGTAGTTCGAGGATTCGTGCAGCATCGCGTGTAAGCTTTTCATGTTCATCGTAAGACTTCTCCGGAGTGCTCAGCTTTACCAGTTCTACCTTATTAAACTGATGCTGACGAAATATTCCGTGAATATCTTTTCCATAGGAACCGGCTTCTTTTCTAAAGCATGGCGTATAAGAAACATATTTCCGGGGAAGTTCTTTCTCCTCTAGTATCTCGTCCCGGTTAATGTTTGTAAGCGGCACTTCCGCAGTAGGAACAAGATAATAGTCCGTATCTTTAAGTTTAAAGAGTTCCTCTTCAAACTTGGGAAGATTCCCGGTACCTATAAAACTTTCAGTATTAGCAATAAATGGCGGAAGTACTTCAAGATATCCATGCTCACCAACATGAATATCCAGCATTAAATTAATTAAAGCCCTCTCAAGCCTGGCCCCCTGCCCCATGTAAAGAGCAAATCTTGATCCGGTAATTTTAGCTGCCCTCGGAAGGTCAAGTATATCAAGAAAACTGCCAATCTCTACATGGTCTTTTATTTCAAAATCGAATTCCCGGGGCTTACCCCAGCTAAGTATCTCAGTGTTATCATTTTCATCAGCACCTATCGGTACAGAGGTATGAGGAATGTTTGGTATATGGAGCATAAGATCCCTGTATTTGCTTTCAACATCTGTCCGTTTTGCATTTAAATCCTTAATATTATTGGAAATATTCTTTAGTTCCTTTGATAATTCATCTACTTGATCATCGAAACCATCCCGTTTCAGTTCACCTACTTTCTTTGAACCCATGTTCCTTTCATGTTCAAGTGTTTCCACCTGGACAATGATTTTTTTTCTTTCTTCATTTAATCGTTCAAGCCCCTCAAAGTCCAGATCCATGCCCCTTTGGGTCATTTTTTCTTTGACAGTTTCAAGATTATTTTCAAGATATTTTTGTTCTAACATATAATTTCCGTTTTAACTCGTCATTTTAAATTAGCTTTATATATTAACACAGCATTCCAATTCATAAACTTACTTTAGTTCATTATTGTAAATTTAAAAGGGTTGAGCATAATTCTACAAAAAAGGAATAAAAATGGAAAAACTAATAAATGGAATAGAAATAACTTACTTTGGGCATTCGACTTTCAGTATCCAGTCCCCTGGCGGAAAAAAAATAATCATTGATCCGTGGATAGATACAAATCCTTCGTGTCCAGAGAATCTAAAAGATATCAAGTCTGTCGATATTATTGCAATTACCCATGGGCATTTTGATCATATTGGAGATTTGATTGATATATGCAGTGAATATAAACCAAAGGTGATTGCAAACTGGGAGATATGTGATTGGCTTGGGACAAAGGGTATAGAAAACTGCATGCCTATGAATAAAGGTGGTTCTCAAACAATAGACAATATTAAATTCGTCATGACACATGCCCAGCATAGTAGCGGGATTAAAGAAGATGACGGAACAATAGTCTATGCAGGTGAGCCAGGGGGATATGTAATAGAATTTGAAAATAACTACCATATCTATCACGCGGGGGACACAAATTTATTCAGTGACATGAAACTAATCGCCGAACTCTACAAACCTGATTTGTCTATGCTACCAATCGGTGATGTGTTTACAATGTCTCCACTTGAAGCATCATATGCTTGCAGGTACCTAAAATCTAATTATGTAATACC
>JAUXJP010000263.1 GCA_030624695.1 Candidatus Dadabacteria bacterium
CTGGCATGCAGGTTTTGCCTGACTGGCACTGTAGGGAAGATCAGGAACCTTGATACTTCTGAAATTGTTGACCAGTACCTGTTTATTAGTAAAAGGTTGCCGGGACCTATAACCAATATTGTCTTTATGGGTATGGGTGAGCCCCTGGATAACATTGAAAAAGTTATTGATACAATAGAGATACTTACAGATAAGAATTCGATTGGCATGTCTCCAAAAAGAATTACGGTTTCTACCGCGGGACTGGTTTCAGGTATTAAGGAGCTGGGCAAAAGAATAAGTGTAAACCTGTCAATTTCCTTAAATGCTTCCAATGATAAAACCAGGGATGAAGTAATGCCAATTAATAAAAAATATCCAATAAAAAAATTGATAAATACAGCCGTAAAATACCCTCTTCCCAGCAGAAAAACCCTTACGTTTGAGTATGTATTATTAAAAGGGGTAAATGATTCAGCACAGAATGCATATGAAGTAGTTGAGCTTCTAAGAGGAATAAACTGTAAAATAAACCTTATACCTTTTAACGAGGCATATCCACTGCCATATAAGACACCTGAGATGAATAGAGTATATGAATTTCAAAAGATACTGGAAAATGCTAAAATAAATGCCAAAATCAGGAAAAGCAGGGGAAGGGATATACTTGGTGCTTGCGGACAGCTTGCTGCTAAATACCCTCATAAAATTCTGGATAGAAAAAAAGTGCAAAACGCAGATATATAGATATGACAGGAAACGAAATCAGAAGAAAATTTTTGGATTACTTCAAGAATAAAAACCACACTGAAATAAGCAGTTCCAGTTTGATTCCAAAAGATGATCCTACGCTTCTTTTTACCAATGCCGGTATGGTCCAGTTTAAGAACGTGTTTCTCGGGCTTGATAAAAGGAGTTACAAGAGGGCCACGTCTTCCCAGAAATGTGTCCGTGCAGGCGGCAAGCATAATGACCTTGATAATGTCGGATACACAGCAAGGCACCATACTTTTTTTGAGATGTTAGGAAATTTTTCTTTTGGGGATTATTTTAAAAAAGAAGCAGTGGAATTTGCATGGGAACTTATTACAAAGGTCTACAAACTGCCCAAAGATAAGTTGTGGATTACTGTCTTCAGGGAAGATGATGAAGCCTATGATATATGGAAAGACCATATTAAGGTTTCCGGGGACAGGTTATTAAGATGTGATGAAGATGATAATTTTTGGTCGATGGGTGATACAGGCCCATGCGGCCCCTGTTCTGAAATACTGATAGACCAGGGTGAGGAGTTCAGCTGCGGAAAGGACAGTTGCCAGCCGGGATGTGACTGTGACAGGTATCTTGAACTCTGGAACCTGGTGTTTATGCAGTATGACAGGGACGCCGCGGGGGAATTAACTCCTCTTCCTAACCCTAGCATCGATACAGGTATGGGGCTTGAAAGAATAACTGCAGTAATACAGGGTGTTAAAAGCAATTATGAAACTGATCTCCTAATAGGAATAGTTAACAAAATATCAGCTCTGAGTAAGACTGAATATAAAAACGGGACCATCGACAGTGATTTCTCTATTCGTGTTATTGCTGACCATGCAAGGGCTGTGAATTTTTTATTGTCAGATGGAGTTTTCCCTTCAAACGAGGGAAGGGGCTATGTCCTTAGAAGAATACTCAGAAGGGCTGTAAGGCATGCAAAGATGCTTGGTATGAACGAACCTTTTCTTTATAAGGTACTACCCGCCGTGAATGAAATATTTGGCGAAATCTACACCGAACTGACAGAGAGGTCCGAATTTATTTCAAATGTTGTAAAAAATGAAGAAGTAAGGTTTTTGGAAACAATAGACAGGGGTTTGGAGCTTCTTGAAGCAGAAGTAGGGAAGTTGAGAAATGAAAAAATCCTTTCAGGTAAAGTGGCATTCAAGCTTTATGATACATATGGATTTCCATATGATTTAACTGAAGATATTACTTCGTCCCAGAATATTTCAATAGATAAATCAGAGTTTGATTCTGAAATGGAAAAACAGAGAGTGCAATCCAGGAAATCATGGAAAGGTGCCGGGGATGAGTCTCTTTCTGCATTATATAATGAATTTATTTCAGGCGGGCTTTTCGTCAATTTTGTAGGTTATGAGAGGAAAGACTCGGAGGCACAGGTCAGTATTATTATAAAAGATAATTTAATTGTCGATAGTGCAACCGAAGGGGATGTAATTGAGCTTGTTACGGACAATACACCTTTTTACGGGGAGTCCGGTGGACAGATAGGTGACAGTGGAAAAATAAGTTCTGAGAAATTTACAGCAAATGTAATTAATACAAAAAAGCCATTTCCAAATTTTATTGTCCATGTTGTCGAAATAAAAAAAGGCACAGTATGGGTAGGAGATAAGGTTAAATTAGAAGTGAATAAAAAATTGAGAAAGGGCACGGAATCTCATCATACTGCCACTCATATACTTCATGCGGCACTAAATGAAATACTCGGGGACCATGTTAAGCAGGCTGGTTCACTCGTCACTGCCGATAAACTAAG
>JAUXJP010000254.1 GCA_030624695.1 Candidatus Dadabacteria bacterium
CCCCCTCCTCTCGATTTGACCATTATGTTTTTTTCACCCAGTTTTTCCATAACTACATCCGGGTCAAATTCCCCGCTAAATACAATAGCCCCACCCCTCGATTCTTTGTCTGACGGAGTATTTAATTGGAACCCTCTTTCAGCTGCAAGTTTAATTATCAGGTCTCCAAGTCTTTGTATCTCATCCTGCACATTTTGTATACCGATTTTATTAAGAAGCTTAAGAGATGCACCAAGCGTAAGAATGCCTAAAATAGATTGGGACCCTTCTTCAAACTTAAGCGCATTGGGTTTTAAATTAAAATCAACAGTTTCGAATTCAAACTCATTTACAATTGATTTCCATCCGAGAATTGGTGGGTTGAGAACATTAACAACCCTGTTGCTGCAAAAGAATATACCCGTACCTTCTGGTGAGAGGAGCCATTTATGCCCGTCTGCAGCTAAAAAATCTATATTAAATTTATTTACGTCTATTGGGAAAACACCTAAAGTCTGGATGGCATCAACAAAAAAGTAAATGCCTTTTTCCCTGCAGAAATTCCCGAATGATTCAAGGTCAACCCTGTAACTGTTTGTAAATTCCACTGAACTTAACGAAATCAGTTTAGTTGAGGAGTCTACCAAATTTTCAATATCCGATATCGTAAAAAAGGGATTTTCGGATTTTATGAATTTTACTTTTACTCCTTTTGATTCAAGATTTAGCCACGGATATATATTGGCCGGGAATGTTTTTTCATAGATTATTATGGAGTCCCCTTCTTTCCACTCCAGCCCACCGGCAACAAGAGAAATTCCGTGTGAAGTATTTCTTACAAAAGCAATTTCCTCAGATTTGGAAGAGATTAAATCTGCAAAATCAGCTCTCACTCCCTCTACCTGCTCAGTCCAGTTATTATAATCAAACTCAGCATTACGGGTTGCACTTTCCATGAAATTGCCTGCTGCTTCCAATGCCATCAGGTTTACAGGGGCCACACCTGCATGATCGAGATAGATGTATTTTTCAGTTATTGGAAAAAGTTTTCTTAACTCTTTTTTATCCATTTTTTTATTACTCATTGTTATAATTTTCAAAAGGAAATATAACGGACAAAAAGTTTATACACTATATTTTTAAACAGGGTTAAAATTATTATTGACAATTTTTTTTGGCTATGCCATAGTTGAAGTTGGTGATTGGCATTCTTTTAGGAGGTAAGTAGTTTGCAACAAGGTACAGTAAAGTGGTTTAACAGTTCCAAGGGTTATGGTTTCATAGTTCCCGAGAATGGGGAAAAGGAAGTATTCGTCCATTATAGCGTTATCGAAGGTGAGGGCTATAAGAGCCTTAATGAAGGCGATACCGTACAGTTTGAAGCTGCTGAGGGAGCAAAGGGGCCCACAGCAACAAAAGTAATTAAGATCTAATCTGTAATTACTTACCTGAATTTTTATTTACCTAACCAGCCCGGTAGAAAGCGTTTTGTACCGGGAACGGATTTTTTTATACAAAAAATAAAATTGAGTCTTTTTTTAAGACTATGAATCTATTTGAAAATATATAGAATATGTATTAGTTTATTCGGATTATTGTATTTTAAAGGATATGGCAATGGAATTAACAAATGATGAAATAAGTAGGTATAGCAGGCATCTAATAATGCCGGAAGTAGGCCTTGAAGGCCAGAAGAAACTGAAAAGCGCCAGTGTGCTATGTATAGGTGCCGGTGGACTCGGTTCACCACTTGCGCTTTATCTTGCAGCAGCAGGTGTCGGAAAGATCGGAATACTGGACTTTGATGTTGTTGATTTTAGCAATCTTCAAAGGCAGGTAATTCACAGTGAAAGCAGTATCGGAGAGCTAAAAGTAGATTCTGCCAAGAAAAGACTGCTGGAGCTAAACTCAGATATTGAAATTCAGACCTATAATGAAAGGTTTACATCCGACAACGCAATGGAAATCGTTAAGGACTACGACATTGTTGTTGACGGGACTGATAACTTTGCAACAAGGTATTTAACAAACGATGTATGTGTATTACTCGGCAAACCGAATGTATACGGAAGTATTTTCAGGTTTGAAGGCCAGGTAAGTGTGTTCGATGCCGAGAGAGGCCCATGCTACAGGTGTCTTTATCCGGAACCTCCTCCCCCGGGGCTCGTACCAAGCTGCGCCGAAGGCGGAGTGCTTGGAGTATTGCCCGGAATTGTTGGAACACTTCAGGCATCTGAAGTAGTAAAACTAATCCTGGGCATAGGCGATCCGCTTATCGGAAGGCTTCTTTTCCTTGATGTATTGGAAATGGAGCCAAGGATTCTTAAATTAAGAAAAAATCCCGAATGCCCTATTTGCAGCGATAACCCAACTGTTACAGAACTTATAGACTATGAAGAGTTTTGCGGAATTGGAAGGGGCGAACTCGGGCAGGAAGACGTGCAGGAGAAACCTACTGAAACAATTCCTGAAATCAGCGTTGAAGAATTTGCTGAGAAGAAGAAAAGCAATGGTGAGATAATCCTCGTAGATGTAAGGGAACCTCATGAATATGATATCTGTAAGATTGAAGGTTCCAGGCTTATCCCGCTTGGTGAAATAGGTGAACGCTCAGACGAACTTAACCCTGAAGATGAAATTGTAGTTCAGTGCCACCA
>JAUXJP010000128.1 GCA_030624695.1 Candidatus Dadabacteria bacterium
TGAGGTCCACAATAACATCGGAAAGCCCTGCCAGAGGGGCAAGCTCAACAGAACCATTTAGTTTAACAATTTCAGCACTAATCCCTTTTGCAACAAAAAACTCACTCGAGACCTTTGGATACTTAGTACCGATTCTAAGACTTGATCTATCTTCCATGCTAAATCCATTTGGAGCAGCCACTACAAGCCTACATTTTCCTATCTTTAGATCAAGCGGTTCATAAAGGTTTGAATTTGATTCAAGTAATGTATCTTTTCCAACAATCCCGCAATCCGCGGCACCGTATTCCACGTAAGATGGTACATCAGTCGGCCTTGTAATAAGTATCTTGAGGCCAAGATCATTAAAATCAAAACTCAGCTTTCTCGAGTCCTTGGTTACTGCCTGTATATTTATTCCTGCTTTGGCAAATAGTTCTACAGCTTCTATAAGTAGCCTTCCTCGTGACATTGCAATTGTAATCAAATTTTTTCCCTCCAAATCCTCGCACCTACCTGTTCAAGTTTTTTGTCCATACCATCATAGCCTCTGTCCAGGTGATAAACCCGGGAGACTTCAGTTTTTCCCTTTGCTGCAATACCGGCAAGAATTAATGAAGCGCTGGCCCTCAGGTCACTTGCCATAATCGGGGCCGCTGAAATATGCGAAACTCCTCTTACTACTGCACTGTTACCAACTAATTTTATTTCTGCACCCATTCTTCTCAACTCTCCCGTATGCATAAACCTCTGGGGAAAAATTGTTTCCGTGATAATACTCACTCCATTTGATAAGCACATAAGTGTCATCATCTGTGCCTGCATGTCAGTTGGAAATCCGGGATAAGGAAGAGTAGTAAAATCAATACTCTTTGGCCTGTCAACACCAACCACCCTTATGCCGTTATCGGTTTTAATAACTTCAGCCCCGGTTTGAATCAGCTTACCGCTTAATGCCCCTAAATGTTCGAACTTGCAATTGGAAATAGTTAAATCTCCCTGGTTAAGTGCCGCTGCTACCATAAAGGTCCCCGCTTCAATCCTGTCAGGCATTACCTTGTGGCCAACAACCGGTTTTAAATTATCAACACCTTGTATTGTTAGAATATCTGTCCCTGCTCCTTCTACTTTTGCACCCATACTGTTCAGAAAGTTGGCAAGTTCGACTATCTCAGGTTCACATGCAGCATTAAGAATAAGTGTCTCGCCTTTGGCAATAACAGCAGACAACATAATATTTTCTGTCCCGGTAACAGTTGAAACGTCAAAAGGGATAATTCCTCCCCGAAGTTCTTTGGCTGTAGCTTCAACATACCCTTCTTCAAGTACAATCTTCGAACCAAGAATAGATAAACCTTTCATATGCTGGTCAATCGGACGCTCTCCAATAGCACAGCCTCCGGGGAGTGAGACCCTGGCTTTTCCAAGCCTTGCAATCAATGGCCCGAGTACTAGCACAGATGCCCTCATGGTCTTCACAAGATCATACGGGGCTTCCCATTTATTAATACCCGTAGAGTCAATTGTCATATTACCGTTTTCAAACTCTATTTTGGCACCTATGATTTGAAGGAGTTCTACCATGGTCCTGACATCAGCCAAATCGGGAACATTGGTAAAGCTGTTTATACCACTGTTAAGTATGCAGGCAGCCATAAGGGGCAGCACCGCGTTTTTAGCGCCACTTACTTTTATTTCGCCTTTAAGGCTTTTTCCGCCTTCTATTAAAATTATTTCCATTGTCCGCTTACAACCCTGTCTATGCCGTTTAGGTCCTTTTTTATTTCAATGCCGCTAAAACCGTTTAATGTTAAAATTTCCTTTATTTCTTCTGACTGCCCTATCCCAAATTCCAAGATCAGCCAACCTTCGCTTTTAAGCAGCTCCCTCGCTGCCTGGGTTAATCTTCTTATATGGTCAAGTCCGTCTATTCCGCCAAGCAAAGCAAGCTTCGGCTCATGATTTTTAACTTCAGACTGCAATCCATCAAAATCATCATTGGGAATATACGGTGGATTAGACACTATCATATCAGCTGAGCCGGATTTAAACACCGTAAGGTAATTGCAATTTATAAAGGTGCAGCTACTTTCGGTGCCGTTTAATCTGCTATTGCTCTTTGCTACTTTAATTGCAGCATTTGAAATGTCTGTTCCGATTATTATTAAATCTTCTCTCAGTGTTCCAAGCGTAACTCCTATGCAGCCGCTTCCGGTTCCTGCATCAAATACTGTAAATGCAGTATTTGCCGGAATTTTATCCAGTACAGTTTCAACCAGAAGTTCTGTTTCCGGCCTTGGAATCAGGACTTCTTTATTAACATTAAATTCAAGTGAATAGAACTCCCTGCTGCCGGTAATATAGGAATATGGCTCGCCGCTTATTCTTCTGTTAAGAAAATCATTGTACTTTTCTATGAGCCCGTCATTCACCTCTTTATGTGGTTCTGTAAAGATTGACAGTTTATCTACCCCGATCGAACCTGCAAGCAAAGACGAAGCTTCAATATCTGCAGACTCAATATCCGCATATGATAGAAGTTTTTTTCCCCTCATATATAATTCTCTTATTTCCATTTTTCCAGTATCCGCAAAAAGTGTAGAGTTTATCTGTTAAGGACTGGTTTTTAAAGCTGTGAAGCTAATTTAAAAATAAATATGAAAAATAAATTAATTCTTGCATCAGCATCTCCACGAAGAAAACATTTACTTGAGAATGTAGGCGTCAAATTCAGCGTTATAGTGCCTCTTGGAGAAGAAAAGTACGAAGGTAACCTAAAACCGGATATTTTTGTAAAAAGAAATGCAAAATTAAAAGCAAATTCAGTAATTGAGCAGGCAAAAAGACACGAATATATTCTGTCTGCTGACACAATAGTGGTAATTGATGATGTAGTACTCGGCAAACCTGTTGACCCGGAAGACGCAGTGACTATGCTCAACCTCATATCAGGAAGAATACACAAGGTGATTACAGGTTATGTTATAACCAGTTGGGATCAGAAGATATTTTTTTCTGATGCGATAACAACTCTTGTTAAAATAAAAAACTTAACTCCAGGTGAAATTGAAGGGTATATAAGTACCGGTGAACCCTTTGACAAGGCCGGGTCATACGGCATACAGGGTATCGGCTCTTTTATGATTCATAGTATCAGCGGATCTTATACCAATGTTGTAGGGCTTCCTGTTGCCAGGGTTATAAACAGCCTTCAAAAATTAAAAATAATAAACCTTTTTGAAAAATAATGAGTATTTATAACAATCTTGAACTCGTAAAATCCAAATTAGCAGTATCCTCAGGAAAATCGGGTAGAAAACCCGAAGAGATTACCCTTGTGGGCGTATCAAAAAGGATTAGCTATGAATTAATAATTGAAGGTATACAGTCAGGACTTATGAACCTAGGGGAAAACTATGCCCAGGAGTTCAGGGATAAATACGAAATTCTTAACATCGACTACGGCAAAATAATTTGGCATTTTATTGGACACCTACAGAAGAATAAGATTAAATATGTTATTGGTAAAACTACTCTTTTTCATTCGTTAAACAGTGTAAGTCTTGCTGAGGAGATAGATAAAAGGGCTGGCCAGCTTGGGATTAGTGTAAACATGTTAATAGAAATCAACACATCGGGTGAAGAATCAAAAACAGGCATTACCTTTGAAGAATCCGATAAACTACTTGAAAAGGCAAAACAGTTTAAGAATATAAATATAAATGGTTTTATGACAATGGCTCCTTATTTTGAAGATACTGAAAATGCGCGACCTTATTTCAGAAAGTTAAAAGAGTACAGGGATAATATTTCATCGGAATACCCCAATGCAAAAGAACTGTCCATGGGCATGAGCGGGGACTTTGACATTGCTGTAGAAGAAGGTTCCACTATCATCAGGGTAGGCACAGCAATTTTTGGCCCAAGGTATAAGAAGGATTATTAGATATGGATAGATTAGGAATTATAGGCTCCGGAAAAATGGCAGAAGCACTTGTAAAAGGTGTCTTAAATGCAGGAGTATATAAGAAAAAAGAGATTACAGTAAGTGACATTGATCCCGAAAGAACACAAAATATTAAGAAAAAATACGGCATAAACACTACAGCAAATAATAAGGACCTTGCAGAATCATGCAACGTCATCATTTTTGCAGTTAAGCCTGGGCATATTGAAGAAGTGCTGAATGAAATAAAAAATATTACGAGCAGGAAAAAACTTTATATTTCCATAGCTGCGGGTATCAAAACATCTTTTATACAAAAAACAGTTAATAAGGAACTAAAAATAACCAGGATTATGCCCAACA
>JAUXJP010000139.1 GCA_030624695.1 Candidatus Dadabacteria bacterium
AAAGGTGGTTGATGGTACGGTTAATAGCATAGGGAAGGGTACAGTCAGTTGGAGCAGGGCAATGCAGGTTATCCAGAGTGGTCAGCTCCAGCACTATGCAATAATTATGGCTATAGGAATCCTGGCGCTTATAGGGATTGTAATTGTATTGTTCTGATAAGGTAAAAAATGGGCAAATACTCTGCTACAAAGACACTAAGACACGAAGAAAAGGAATGTTTTATATCTCTTTGAAGAGATTTATAATGAATATCACTTCTTTGTGTCTTCGTGGCTAAATAATAAAATGGAAGATATTATATTTAATAAACTTAATTATCCTATTTTAACATTTACTACGTTCCTTCCTCTAATAGGGGTATTTGTTATCCTTTGCCTCAAAATAGTTGGGCTTATCAAATGGATGTCTCTTATTATTACAATTACGACACTTGTTGTTTCACTACCCCTTTACCAACATTTTGATAAGACGACTTACAAGATGCAGTTTGTCGAGAGCCATCCGTGGATACCTTTATGGGATATAACCTACAAGGTGGGTGTGGATGGGATTAGCATATTGTTTATAATCCTTACTACACTGTTAAGCATACTCTGTGTAACAGTCTCGTGGAAGGCAATACAGAATAAGGTAAAAGAGTTTTTTATATCTCTGTTGATTATGGAAACTGCGTTGATTGGTGTTTTTGTGTCACTTAATTTTTTCCTTTTTTACCTGTTCTGGGAACTTATGCTCATTCCGATGTTTCTGATTATAGGTATTTGGGGTGGACCGAATAGAATTTATGCTGCAATAAAATTTGTCCTGTTTACATTGGCTGGCAGCGTTTTTATGCTTATAGGAATAATCGTGCTTTATTACGCAGGAGGAAAGACCTTCGATATATTAGCACTTTCTAAGGTGCATTACCCTGTGGGTCTTCAATTCTGGCTGTTTCTTGGGTTTTTTGCAGCCTTTGCTGTTAAGGTACCAATGTTTCCAGTACATACATGGCTTCCAGATGCCCATACTGAAGCGCCCACGGCGGGAAGTGTTATTCTTGCAGGAATACTCCTCAAGATGGGTGCTTACGGTTTTCTCAGATTTTCACTTCCCATGTTTCCTGATGCAACAAAGGTATTTCTCATCCCTATGCTTGTTCTTTCAGTTACCGCAATAATATACGGCGCTTATGTGACATTAATGCAGAAGGATTTAAAGAGGCTGATTGCTTATTCAAGTGTTAGCCATATGGGCTTTGTTACCCTCGGTATATTTACACTCAACCAGACTGGCTTAGAGGGCGGAATATTGCAGATGATAAATCATGGCATTGTAACAGGTGCTCTGTTTTTATGTGTTGGAATAATCTATGAGAGGACACATACAAGGATGATTGAGGATTACGGCGGGCTCTCAAAATCTGTACCTGTATTTGTAACATTCTTTACAATATTCACCCTTGCAGCAATCGGTTTTCCCGGGATGAATGCCTTTATCGGTGAATTTCTTATTATAAGCGGTGCATTTAAGGCAAAGACGATTTTTGCTGTGCTTTCTATTTTAGGGGTAATACTCGGCGCAACATATATGGGCTGGCTATACTATCGGGTTGTCCTTAATGAGATAAATCCTAAGATAAAAAAACACCTTTCCGATTTGGATTTAAGGGAGGTAATAACCCTTGTTCCACTTATAGTGCTTGTGTTTTACATCGGTGTCCAGCCCGAGTCCCTGTTAAGTTATATGCATGTTTCTGTAGAGCATCTTGTTGAACAGGTAACCGGTACCCAGGGAGAGGGATTAAATCTATATAGTTCTGTGGATTTAATAGCAAATTATATAAAGGAGATTTTTGGATGGATTTGAACAATTTAACCTTACCGAGTATCAGGCCCATTATACCGGAACTTATCCTCATATGTATTGGCTTAATGCTCATTCTTCTTGATCTCATTGTTAAGAGAAAAGAAGTAGTTGCCTTTGTAGGAGTAGTCGGAACATTTCTTGCTCTCTATGTTACCTTTAAGGTTTATGCCTTAACAGGACCCCAGAGCACCTTTGCAGGCATGTTCGTAATAGATGGATATTCCAACTTTTTCAAGCTGATATTCTATATCAATGTCATTCTTACGATATGTATTTCCCTTAAATATATGGTAATAGAAAAGACATCTTTCGGAGAATACTATGCACTGCTCCTTTTTGCTACCTCGGGTATGATGATTATGGCTTCAGCACTGGACCTTATCGTACTTTACCTTGGCCTTGAGCTTATGGCATTAAGCACTTATGTGCTTGTTGGGATTATGAGACACAGTATTAGATCTAACGAGGCTGCAATAAAGTATTTTTTACTGGGTGGCTTCTCATCAGCATTCCTGCTTTATGGAATATCAATGATTTATGGTCTTACAGGGACTACTGACATAAAGGCTATTGCGGTTTATATCAGTGAAAACGGGTTTGCAGGAAACCAAATATTGCTTTTTTCTATGGTGCTTTTTGCTGTAGCATTTGGCTTCAAGATTGCTGCTGTACCCTTTCATATGTGGGCACCTGATGCATATGAGGGAGCACCCACATCTGTTACAGCTTTTATGTCTGTTGGACCCAAGGCTGCAGGATTTGCAGCATTAGGAAGGGTATTTATGATTGCTTTTAGCAGTATACAGATTGAGTGGTCTATGGTACTTATTCCATTAGCGATTCTCTCAATGGTTGTTGGCAATATTGTTGCCATATCCCAAACAAACATTAAGAGAATGCTTGCATACTCATCAATTGCACATGCAGGTTATGCATTACTTGGGGTTATTGCTGGAACCAACGAGGGGTTATCGAGCATGATGAATTACATGTTTATATATGCTTTCATGAATATTGGAGCCTTTGCAGTTGTGATTATGCTCAGAAGCGAAGGGTTCAGGGGTGAAAACTTATCTGACTACGAAGGTCTTGCCAAGTCCCATCCTCTAACCTCTGCATTGATGCTTGTCTTTATGTTTTCTCTTACAGGGATTCCGCCAACAGCTGGTTTTATTGGTAAATTTTATGTCTTTATGGAAGCAATCAAGGCAGGCTATGCGTCTTTAGTGGTTGTTGCTGTTATATTCAGCATCGTCTCTGCATTCTTTTATTTAAGGGTAGTTATGTATATGTATATGAAAGAACCGAAAAGAGAAGTAGTGCTTACTACATCGCCTCCTATGAATTTTGCACTTGCAGTTACAGCTCTGATGATTATAATCCTTGGAGTTTTCCCTTCATTGCTTCTTAATTTTGCAAAATTATCAATCTTTGGTTAAATCCATGATTTGTTATTCGAATAGGCTAATAAACAAATAACGTATAATGGTTTTTAACCCCTTTTCTATTTTAAAATTAACAGGTTATCTTATATTTCTAAGGGAAAAGCTGTAAATAACACTTGACTAATTTACAATATTTTTATATCTTTTTTTAAGATGATAAAGACAGAGAGGCGGAAGGCACTCAGGACAATTAAAAGGTTGGAGGTTAAATTCCAGACCGGTGTCGAGAATACTGCTATAACAAGTAATTTATCAGAAATAGGAATGTTTATTAGGACCAACAGAGGAGTTACTCCAGGTAGTGTTTTAAATATAAAACTGAATCTGCCAAACTCACAGGAACTTTTCCTTACAGGAAAGATTGTCAGGAGCATGAGGTCAATGCCCGGGCTTGTAGGGGAAACAAAAAGTGGTATCGGGATTCAATTGATCAACCCGTCTCACGATTATATAAATTATGTCCAGTCCATTCTTAACTAAAACTAAGCACTCAGGATTCAGAACCCGGAAGTAAGCAGTATTTATCCCACATTTCCTATTTCTCGTTTCCCCCTCCCAACTTTATAGGAATTTGGGACTTGATAATACAAACAATGTTATTATAATTTATTCATGAGCCGAAGTGGTGGAACCTGTTCCGATCTACTCAAAATCTGTGATTTTGCAAGTAGATCGAGAATCCCTGTAAATTCATCGAATCGGTGATTCGTGAATTTTCGGGAGTAGACATACCTGCTGTAAAGCAGGTCAGGCGGTAGGGTAAATAAGTCGTAAAATAGTAGTATAAACTTCAAATTAGCCGAAGTGGTGGAACTTGTTCCGATCTACTCAA
>JAUXJP010000247.1 GCA_030624695.1 Candidatus Dadabacteria bacterium
CTGTATCCCCGGATTTAATGCATAAAAAGTGAGTTCAAACCTTACTTGGTCATTACCCTTTCCCGTGGCACCGTGGGATACTGCAAAAGCACCCTCCTGCTCTGCAATTTCAATATGCCTTTTAGCTATAAGGGGCCTGGCAAGTGAAGTGCCAAGCAGATATACACCTTCGTATACAGCATTGGATTTAATTGCAGGAAAAACAAAATCTTTTACAAATTCTTCCCTTAAATCTTCCACGTATACTTTACTCGCACCTGTCTTTAAAGCTTTGTTATAAACTTCTTCAAGATCTTCACCCTGGCCTAAATCAGCTACATAGGCAATTATCTCAGCATCATATTCTTTGATAAGCCACTTCAGTATAATTGAGGTATCGAGACCTCCTGAATAGGCTAATACAATCTTATTTTTTTTACTCATATCAAATTCCTGGTAATTAATTCGGACTACTGTTTTGGTGGTCTTAGATCATGTAAATAAAATCTGGCATCCTTTTGTTCGTAAAATTTTTCCAAGGTATATCCTATGTATTCTATCCTTTCTATATCAGTACCGGGATACTGCGCAGTCTTTACTTCATCCGAGAGTTTACATTCGAGCGGTACATCCTTATCCGGCTTTTCCTGACAAATAAATCCCAAACGGAATTCCTTATCTATTTTATAATTAGGAGGAAGCACAAATCCAACTGCCATCTTGGCACTTATTAGTTCTACAACAAGTAAATTAACGGGTATAGAATCGGGGGCTTCAGAATTGTCGTCTACACTAAACCTGTATGCATAATAATCAAGTGTCTGATTATTTTCATGCATATTGTGCATACGCCAGTAATCTTCAGTATCTAACCAACACAAAATCTGTACCATAATTGCCTCCTGATTGAAAAATACAAAGGGATTATAATAACATTAATTTATCAAATCTAAATAAAGCCGATAAAACTTAGCATTCTACCGGCATTTTTTCCATCTCTGCGGTATGATGGATAATTTAAATCACACTTTGTACAGATATCCACTATTTCAACACTTGTAATACCTTTGTTATTTAACTGCTTAATATTGGCTTTCCTGAGATCAAGATTGTATTTAGTTCCTTCCTTCCTTGTTAGATAAAAATTTGAGTTTTTAAACCTTGCTTCAAACTGATCTGCAATTTCTTCACCAATCTCATAACATCTGCCTTCTATACATGGCCCGATGGCAGCTTTTATGTTTTCACTCTTACAATCAAGCTCACTGATTAAATAATCAGACACTTTTTCAGTTATACCCGAAAGTGTTCCCTTCCACCCTGCATGAATCACACCAAAGTATCCATTGTATGTATCAATAATTATAATCGGGACGCAGTCAGCGGTATAGACCCCCACCCCGTATCCTTTAAGATCAGAAACGATGGCGTCAGCTTCATAGCTGTTTTCATATTTGTTAACATCATTTAAATGAACAATTTCGTTACTATGAATCTGTTTTATGGTCTTTATTTTCTCCAATCCCATCTTCTCTGAAAAGTCATTAATGTTCAATGAGTTTTCAAGGTAGATAAAGCCATGTGTTACCGACGGGATGTTAGATAAAATATTGGACTTAATATATTTCATTTTTTAGATTGAGTATTTTTTTCCAGTAAATTCAGAGCATTATTAAAATCATCGGGGATCTCTGCTCTAAATTCCAAATATTTACCTTCTCTTGGATCATTAAACCCTAGTTTATATGCATGGAGAGCATGCCTGTTTAAAGTACTGCTAATATTTTTATCAACTTCAGTATCACTTTTTTTATTGCCATACAAAGAATCACACAAGAGAGGAAAACCATTTTCCGAGAAATGAACCCTTATCTGGTGTGTACGTCCGGTTTTTGGAATAACCCGCACAAGTGTAGCTTTTCTAAACCTCTTTAAGACCATCCACTCGGTAAGGGAATCCCTCCCTGCTGTAGTATTACTCGACATTTTAATCCTGTTGTTTTTGTGACGGCCGATTATTGAGCTGAAAGAACCCGACTCTTCTTTTATAACACCCCGTACTATTGCCAGGTACTCCTTTTTGACAGTCCTGTCTTTGAACTGTCCAGCGAGATGAGAATGGCTATAATCATTTTTAGCTGCAACAATTATCCCTGAAGTGTCCTTATCCAGGCGGTGGACAATACCTGGCCGGACCTTCCCCCCGATTCCTGATAAATCACTGCAATGAAAAAGCAGAGCGTTAACAAGCGTTCCGCTACTAACGCCGGCACCAGCATGAACGACTATGCCCGCTGGTTTATTAATTACTATGAAATCTGAGTTTTGGAAAATAATATTTATTGGAATGTTTTCAGCTTCCGCTTCGATGGGTTCGGGGGCAGGTATGTGGAAAGTAGCAATTTCACCGCCATTTAGCAGTCTTGAAGGTTTAAATTGCTCCTCATTAATCAGAATATCACCCTGTTTTATATATTTTCTTATCTGCGAGCGGCTAAAGTTTGTAAATAGTTCGGAAAAGATAATATCTGCTCTTTTCCCTGCATAATCTGGAGAAATTACTATTTTTTCGGGCATTATTGATTCTTTTATATCTTTTCCATTATGATTTTTCTTGCCGCCTGGTTTATTACACCAGGGAGGTTCCTGTCAGACATTATTTGTTTTAATTCAACATGCCTCAAATGCC
>JAUXJP010000261.1 GCA_030624695.1 Candidatus Dadabacteria bacterium
CTAAATTCTTTTCAATATATTCAATAATATTCTGTACTATTTCCTGCGACTCCGATTTATGGCTCTTTTCTGATTGCAGGAAGGAAATTGAAATTTTTTTATAACTACTGAGTAGATAAATTTTATCAAATGGAATAATTAAAGTTTTATTATTCTCAAAATATTTAATCAGCACACTAATCACACCGTTGATTTCATCAGAGGCTATAACACATTTGTCTATTGATATATTCTGCCCGGATCCTTCTTCAAAATAACCTATCCTGTATTCATCATTTACTTTAAATACCGTTAATAATACTCTGTTCCTATAACCGTATTCTTTTGGTGAAGCTGCAATATCATCCAGTTCATATTCGGCCAGTTTACCAATCCGCTGAAGTGAGTCGGAAACAATCTGTTGTTTTTCTATAAGCTGCGTTTTATAATTTACGTCCTGCCAGTTACATCCACCGCAGTTTGTAAAAAATTTACATTCAGGTTCAGTCCTTTTTTCTGATCTTACAATAAAATCTTCAATCTCTGCCCTGCTGTAACTTTCTTTTTCTTCAACTAATTTAATTTTTAATTTGTCTCCCGGAACTCCCCCGTCAACAAAAACCACTTTGCCGTCTACCCTTCCTACTCCTGCTCCGCCGTAACTTAATTTATCAATTGTTATTTCCAATAAATGTCTCCGATCTAGTATATAAACATTGAATCACCATAACTTAAAAAGCGGTAATTTTCCTTAATAGCAGTATTATAAGATTTAAAAAGCATATCCTTGCCACAGAAAGCAGATACCAGCATAAGCAGTGTTGATCTGGGGAGATGAAAATTTGTAATCATTGCATCCACAATTTTGTATACATAAGGAGGGTAAATAAACAGGTCAGTAAAATCTGAATAAGGATTTATTATGCCTTCCTCATCCACTGCTGATTCAAGTGCCCTTACCACTGTTGTGCCGACTGCTATTACTCTTCTCGAACTCTTTCTTGCAAAATTAACTGCACTGGACGTGTCTTCAGAAATCTCAACATATTCTTGGTGCATTATGTGGTCTTCTATCTTTTCAGTTTTAACAGGCCTGAATGTACCAATACCAATATGCAGGGTGATAAATTTTATATCTACACATTGGTCTCTGATATCATCCATGAGTTCTTTCGTAAAATGTAATCCGGCTGTTGGTGCAGCAATTGCACCGTCTTTTTTTGCGTAAATAGTCTGATAGGTTTCTTTATCTTTTTCCTCGGAATCACGTTCTATATAAGGGGGCAATGGCATTTTCCCATAATGCTGAATATATTCATCAGCATCCGTATTAAAAATCACTACCCATTCACTTAGACTGTTTTTTATTAATCTTCCCATTAACCCGTCTTGAAAACTGATTAAAGAATCAGGTTTAGGTTTCGTAATTAGCACTTTCCATTCCTTGCTGTTAATACGGCTGGTTAAAAGAAGTTCTGCATCTTTACCTTCCCTGATTCCGGGTAGTTTTGCCGGGATAACCTTGGTATTGTTTAATATTAGAAGGTCACCCGGAACAAGGTAATCGGTAAGATTGTAAAAAATTTTATGGGCTACAGACTTTTTCTCTTTATTTAAAACTAAAAGCCTGGATTCGTCCCGTTTATCTTTAGGATAAACAGCTATTAAATTTTTGGGCAGGTTGTAATCGAAGTCCTCAGATTTCATGAATTATTTTTGTAAAATATTTCTCATCTTTAGTCTGAGTGCATTTAGCTTGATAAAACCGGTAGCATCCGCCTGGTTATAAACTTCGTCTTCTTCAAAGGTGGCAAGTTCTTCAGAATAGAGAGACTTATCGGATTTACGTCCAACAACTATGGTATTACCTTTATAAATTTTTAGCCTTACAATTCCATCCACATTTTTCTGAGAATCTTCCACTGCAGCCATAAGCATCTCCATCTCCGGAGAGTACCAGAGTCCGTAGTACATAAGCTCGGCAATTTTAGGTACAAGAGAATCTTTTAAGTGCATAACTTCACGGTCAATAGTAAGTGATTCCATGGCACGGTGAGCAACATGAAGAACGGTCCCACCGGGAGTTTCATATACCCCTCGGGATTTCATTCCTACGAATCTGTTTTCAACAAGGTCGACCCTGCCGACTGCATTTTTACCAGCCACACTGTTCAGATTTGCAAGGATCTCTACAGGGGACAATTTTTTTCCGTTTATCGCCACGGGTTCGCCTTTTGAAAATTCTATTTCAATATAAGTTGGTTTATCCGGCGCTTTTTCGGGAGATACTGTCATTTCAAACATGCTTTCAGGTGGTTCAGCCCAAGGGTCTTCGAGAATACCTCCCTCGTAGCTTATATGAAGCAGGTTCCTGTCACAGCTGTATGGTTTATCAGCCGTTATGCCTGTATCAATTCCGTTTTCTTCAGCAAATTTAAGTAAATCACTCCTGGATTTAAATTTCCATTCCCTCCAGGGAGCTATAATCTGTATCCCCGGATTTAATGCATAAAAAGTGAGTTCAAACCTTACTTGGTCATTACCCTTTCCAGTGGCACC